>NZ_CANQLZ010000050.1 GCF_947624825.1 uncultured Acinetobacter sp. | reverse complement strand
TTTTGTGTGGTAACTCAACTGATGGCTCTAGTCCTCTTATTTTTCAAGTCAATTTCTTATCCGCGATTCGGGTTAGTACAGCTATTTTTGAGAAAAATTCGCTGACCTTTTTTCTAAAAATGCCTGTATACCTTCAGCAGCATCAGCGCTTTGAATACACTCCACAAACAGGTCGGCTTCCAATTTAAGCCCTTGATCGATATTTAAATCGGATGCAGATTGAACGGCTTGCATTATTTGATGAATTGCAGCTGGAAATTGCATTGCCAATGAATCTAGATATTTTTTTGCGCTTGCAATCGGATCTTGCATTTCAATGATTTGATTCACTAAGCCAATGTTATAAGTGTCTTCCGCAGAAATAATTTTTCCGCTGACAACCATTTCAAGTGCTTTTGATACACCAATTAAACGTGGTAAACGCTGTGTTCCACCATAGCCTGGAATTAAACCGAGTTTTATTTCAGGAAGTCCAAGACCTGCCGCAGGGCTACATATTCGAAATGTACATGCCAAAGCCAATTCAAGTCCACCACCTAAAGCCATGCCATGAATACTAGCCAGTGTCGGAAATTTTAATTCGTTTATCTGTTGAAATAAGGTCTGACCGATTTGTATTTTATGCAAATGTTCTACGGGAGTTTTATTCAGTAATTCTGTGATATCTGCACCTGCGCAAAAGGCTTTTCCTTCACCGACAAAAATAGCTGCACGCAAGTTCAGTGCTGAAATTTCAGAGATAATTTCTTGCAATTTTTCAATCATTTCTGAATTTAGTGCATTTCGTACTTTAGGTCGATTTAATCGGATAATCGCAATGTTATTTTCATAGTGAAGTTTAGCTGGCATGTCTCATTTCCTTAATGAATTAGATTTATGAAAAGCATATGTTGAATCAAATATATGTCAATATATAAATATAAATAAAATAAAACACTAATATGTATTATGGTCTTATAATTAAAAATATGTAAATATATTGACATAAAAAAATATTCATTAATCTGAAGTAGGTGTTTATTAAACAGGTTCGGTTTTTTGATTTCTGTTAGAAATCTCCAGAATGCAATCGGATGCGTATGGTTGGCAGAATGCTTAAAACAGTAATGGACTAAAACAACAATAACGATCAAGGAGTTGATTGATGAGTCAAGTCGATATGCAGAGTTTAGCGAGTGAAGCTAAATTCAACGGTTTTCATGCCAAAGTTTTAATGTGGTGCATGTTGATAATCATTATCGATGGTTATGATATTTCTGTTGCAGGTGCAGCTTTACCTTCAATTATGGAACAAATGAATGTAAGTGCTTCAACGGCTGGTTTTATGGCAAGTTCAGCACTATTTGGAATGATGATTGGAGCTATATTTTTTGGTGGTCTAGCCGATAAAATTGGTCGCCGTTTAACCATTGCCATTTGTGTATTTTTATTCAGTACTTTTACTGCGATAGCAGGTTTAACTGATGATCCAGTCACATTCAGTATCGTGCGTTTTATTGCAGGATTAGGCATTGGCGGTGTAATGCCGAATGTGGTTGCGCAAATGACTGAATATTCACCAAAGAAAGTACGTAATGTCATGACCTCATTAATGTTTTCGGGGTATGCCGTAGGCGGAATTTTAGCGGCACTTTTGGGTAAACAGTTTATTATGCAATATGGTTGGCAGGTGGTGTTCTATGCTGCAGGTGTACCGGTTGTTTTGCTGCCTTTTATTTTAAAATCTATGCCTGAATCTGTGGTTTATTTGGTGAAGCATAATAAACAAGCTGAACTGCGTAAGATTGCTGAGCAAATTGCACCGCAAGCACAATTCCCTGGGGATACGGTTTTTGTTAATGGTTCATCAAATAATAATTTAAAACCGACAGCAGGGCTGTTATTTAGTGATGGACGAGCTTTTAGTACGCTGATGTTTTGGGTGGCATTTTTTACCTGCCTGTTTATGGTTTATGCATTAAGCACTTGGCTCACTAAGTTAATGGCAATGTCAGGCTATTCATTGGGTTCTGCACTGACTTTTGTGGTCGCACTGAATATTGGCGCAATTATTGGTGCAGTGGGCGGTGGTTGGTTAGCAGATCGCTTCCACATTAAATGGGTATTGGTCATTATGTATGCTATAGGCAGTGCCTTTTTGTATTTAATGACTTTGCCTATGTCGACAACCATGCTGTATTTCATTATTGGGGTTGTAGGTGCTTGTTCAACAGGTGCGCAAATTGTTGCATATTCATATTGTGGTCAATTTTATCCAAGCGTTATTCGTTCAACGGGAATCGGTCTGGCATCTGGCGTAGGGCGTTTAGGTGCAATTGGAGCGCCGCTATTAATTGGTTTTATTGTTTCGCTAAATTTACCAATTCAGCAAAACTTCTTTGTGATTGCTTTGGCTGGTTTAATAGGTGCTGTAGCTTTATCTCTGATTAACCATAAGCGTGCAGATATGGCGCAAGTTCAGAGTAAAACCAATTTTAATTTAACAACTGAGGAAGTGTAAATGAAGGCTCTTGTTGCTGTAAAACGTGTGGTTGATGCCAACGTTAAAGTTCGCGTTAAGCCGGACAATAGTGGGGTTGACCTTACTAACGTTAAAATGTCAATTAACCCATTCTGTGAAATCGCAGTGGAAGAAGCGGTTCGTTTAAAAGAAAAAGGAACTGTTTCAGAAATCGTTGTTGTTTCTATTGGTCCTAAAGAGGCTCAAGAACAAATCCGTTCTTCTATGGCGCTTGGTGCTGACCGTGGTATCTTGGTTGAAGCAAATGATAACGAATTGGGTGCTTTAGAGGTTGCTAAAATTTTAAAAGGCATCGTAGAACAAGAACAACCAGAATTAGTCCTTCTTGGTAAACAAGCAATTGATGATGACTCTAACCAAGTTGGTCAGATGCTTGGTGCATTACTCGGTGCTGGACAAGGTACTTTTGCTTCAGTGGTTAAAGTTGAAGGTACGAAAGTACAAGTAACGCGTGAAATCGACGGTGGTTTACAAACTGTTGAATTGAACACTCCTGCAATTATCACAACAGATTTACGTTTGAATGAGCCACGTTATGCTGCTCTTCCAAACATTATGAAAGCGCGTAAAAAACCGCTGGACACTAAATCTCCTGCTGATTATGGCGTTTCTGCTTCAACTAAACTTAAAACAGTTAAAGTTGAGCCACCAGCAGAACGTAAAGCTGGTGTACAAGTGAAATCTGTAGATGAACTTGTTGAAAAACTTAAAAATGAAGCGAAAGTGATCTAATACAGAAGGATAAAAAATCATGAGTATTTTAGTTATCGCTGAGCACGACAATAAAGCACTTAACGGTGCAACACTAAATGTTGTAGCTGCAGCACAAAAAATCGGTGGTGATATCACTGTATTGGTTGCTGGTTCAGGCGTACAAGCTGTTGCTGACCAAGCAGCAAAAGTTGCAGGAGTAAGCAAAGTATTACTTGCTGACAATACTGCTTATGCAAACCAATTGGCTGAAAACGTTGCTGCTTTAGTTGCAGATTTGGGTAAGGGTTATAGTCATATCCTTGCTGCATCTACGACAACAGGTAAAAACGTACTTCCGCGTGCTGCTGCATTACTTGATTCAAGTATGATTACAGACATTATTGCGGTTGACGGTGCTAAAACTTTCAAGCGCCCTATCTATGCGGGTAATGCAATTGCAACTGTAGAATCTGCTGAAGCAATCGTAATCGCGACTGTTCGTGGTACTGCATTTGATGGCGTTGCTGCTGAAGGTGGTTCTGCTGCTGTTGAAGCTGTAGCTGATGTGAAAGATGCTGGTATTTCTAAGTTTATTTCTGAAGAAATCGTGAAATCAGAACGTCCAGAATTAACAGCTGCTCGTATCGTGGTTTCAGGTGGTCGAGGCGTAGGTTCTGGTGAGAACTATCACGCTGTACTTGATCCATTGGCTGACAAGTTAGGCGCTGCTCAAGGTGCATCACGTGCTGCTGTCGATGCTGGTTTCGTACCGAATGACATGCAAGTAGGTCAAACAGGTAAAATCGTTGCGCCTGATCTATACATCGCTGTAGGTATCTCTGGTGCGATTCAGCATTTAGCAGGTATGAAAGATTCTAAAGTGATCGTTGCGATTAACAAAGACGAAGAAGCACCAATCAATGCAGTTGCTGACTACTGGTTAGTGGGTGATTTGAATACTGTTGTTCCTGAATTGGTTTCTCGTATTTGACGATATTAGATGACCTAAATAAAAAGCCAGTCTGTATGAATACAGACTGGCTTTTTTAATGGATCGCTATGGAGTTAAGAAAACTGATTTGGGATGTATCAACTGAGGCGAAGCAAACCCAACAGGCAATAGGTTTTTTATTGAAGAGAATGTTTGACTGAATAAAAAAATATCTTTTTAAAGTGCGTTTAAAGCTTCTTGAATATTTTGAACCATATAGATCAGACGTGGCCCAATTTCATTTTCAAGCTTTTCTTGATTGACTAAATAGCTTGGCGCTCCACAGTTGAAGACCAATAAACCATGGATGGGATGTACCATTGGTACTGCAACTGAATTCACTTCTTTCTGCCATTCACTTAAAGACAAACAGTAGCCATAGTTTTGGTAATCATGAAATGAACGTTCTAATCCGCGCTTTATCATAGGCCAATCATCTTGATGGCGTTTAGCTAAAGCTTCCATAATGAAGTTGCGTTCAGTCTCTGGTAGCGCAGCCAAGCAAGCACGACCCATTGCGGTATTGTGTAGTGGAATGGTCGAGCCAATCGGGCGGCGCATGGTCAAATTCGATTCTGCCTGTACTACATCTAAATACAGCATATTTAAACGGTCGCGTGTTGCCATTGCGACAGGCGCCTGAGCATACTTTGCCATTTCTTCCATATAAGGACGAGCGTGGATACGTGCAGAAATATTTGAAAGGGAAGCATACCCGAGTGCTAATACACCTGTATCTAAGGTGTATTTTGTTGAATTGGGTAATTGTTTCAAATAACCCAAAGAAACTAAGGTATTGGTAATACGTGCAATGGTAGGTTTCGGTAAACCTGTTAATTGCGACAATTCTTGGTTGCCCAAAATTTGAGTTGTAGCGGTAAAACAACGCAGAATTTCCAAGCCACGTGCAAGGGACGCAATGAATTGCGGATTATTTTCGCGATGAATATGTGAAATTGGATCAAGGCGAATTTCATCTAAATTTATTTTTTTTTCTGTTTGCTCAAGAGCAATTTCATCTTGATGATTCATGATGTTCCATTTGTTTTTTAAATCAATACACAATGTATGATAACAATAAATTTCGCTATACAAAACTTTCTGAAGCTTTAAAGCCTAAGTTTCTGTATAGCGGAACCAATAAAAATTGTAATTTCACATATTTAATGCAATTTAACTTAGCTGTGTATTTTCAATGACCATCGCTAAACCTTGTCCAACTCCAATACATAGACTGATCACTGCATATTTTTTATTGCGGCGTTTTAACTCACGCGCCACAGTTAATGCAAGGCGTGCTCCCGAACAACCCAATGGATGACCAATCGCGATTGCACCACCATTTGGATTTACCCTTAGATCATCAAATGCAACATTTAAACCTTTCAGACAAGATAAAACTTGTGGTGCAAAGGCTTCATTAATTTCAATAATATTCATGTCATCAAGGCTGAGATTGGCACGCTTTAAGGCTTTATTAATCGCTTCAATTGGACCAGCACCCATAATACGAGGCTCAATACCCGAAGAAGCTGAAGCTAAAATTTTAGCCAGTGGTTGTAAGCCATATTTTTGTTTAACACTTTCGTTGCCAATGAGTAATGCTGCTGCGCCATCATTGACCCCAGATGCATTGCCAGCGGTGACTACACCGCCTTCAAATAAAGGTTTGAGTTTTTGTAATGCTTCAAAGTTTGATGAGGGGCGAGGATGTTCGTCTTCATCTACAATTTTCGGTGGTGCTTTACGACCTTGTGGTACTTCAATTGTCAAAATTTCATCTTTGAAGAAACCATCTTGTTTGGCTTGTTCATATTTGGCCTGAGAAGCTGCTGCAAAGCGATCTGAATCTTCACGGCTAATTCCAAAAGCTTCAGCGACATTGTCACCTGTTTCAGGCATAGAGTCATTACCATACATTTTTGTTAATGCCGGATTTGGAAAACGAGAGCCAATGGTGGTATCAAACATTTTTATATCTCGGCTATAAGCTGATTCAGCTTTGGCTAAAACATAGGGTGCACGTGACATACTTTCAACACCGCCAGCAATATATAGATTGCCTTCACCACAGTGAATTGCGCGAGCTGCATCAACAACAGCTGCTAAACCACTAGCACATAATCGATTGACAGTTTGACCAGCGACACTAACGGGCAGCTCTGCGAGTAATAAAGCATTGCGTGCTACATTTCGACAATCTTCACCCGCTTGATTGGTGCTACCCAAGATCACTTCTTCAATATCAGTGGCGTCAATACCCGTTTTTTGTACTAAAGATTTAATCACTTGTGCCACAAGATTATCTGGACGGATACTGGCAAGACTACCTGCATGGCGACCAATTGGCGTGCGTAAGCCATCGTAAATATATGCATTCATAACATTCTTTCCTTGAAGTTTTTTAATCTAAAAATTTAGCGTTGATAGTTGAGTGATAGATTCAGTTTGCAGCGTCTTTGTAACCACGGACTTGGTCTATAACGTGGGTCATGACTGATACTTGAAATACGCTCGAGAACTCTTAAAATCTTTTCTTTGCCGATTACATCGCCCCATTCAATCGGGCCAAATGGATAACCAAGTCCAAGTTTCACTGCGGCATTGATATCTTTAACTGTGGCAATTTTCTGTTGCGCCATATCGCAAGCCAAATTCACCACCATGGCAAGAACACGTTGTGAAACAAAGCCTAAGCTTTCTTCAATCACTATAGTTTCGGAGTTTGGCTGATTGAATAGATCCAGCGCAGCTTCAATCATTTTTGGCTGAGTCAGCAGGCTAGGCATTAACGTGCAGCATTGCTCAAAATTACCCAACATATCAATACAAACAACTTGTTCAGGATTGACGCCTAGACGTTGTGCGCTATGTGTTGCGTCATCGCCATAATTGGCAATTAGAATTAAATCTTCATTATTGGGCTGAGCATTGAGATTAATTTGAATCCCTTTTTGTGTTAAATAAGTGCTGAGTTTTTTATGATCATCATCAAATTCTGTACTAAGCCATACTGTTTTTAAATCATGACGATTTGCTGAGTACTTAGGAATAATTGCAATCTCTTGCTTGGCTTGATCAATGTATTTATAAAATCCTTCACCTGTTTTGCGGCCTAGTTTTTCCCCAATGAGCATTTGTTGTGTTAATACATTCGGGCGATAGCGTGGCTCTTGATAATATTGGTTGTAAATTGACAGCATGACAGGATGGGAGACATCTAAGCCAGTCAGATCCAGCAGTTCAAAAGGTCCCATCTTAAAACCTAAGGATTTTTTCAAAATGAGATCGATTTCAGTAACGGATGCAACATTTTCACTCAAAATTTTAAGTGCTTCTGTTCCATATGCACGACCTGCATGATTAATAATAAATCCCGGCGTATCTTTGGTACGTACGGGGCGATGTCCCATCTTGCGTGCGAGTTCAGAGAGTTGGTCAATAATTTTAGTGTTGGTATGCAGACCTTGAATGACTTCAACTACTTTCATCAATGGCACTGGATTGAAAAAGTGATAACCAACTACTCGATCTGGTTGCTGACATTGCGCTGCAATTTCAGTAATTGAAAGGGAAGATGTATTCGACGCTAAGATACATTCTGGACGAACAATAGCTTCGAGCTGTTTCATTAAACTTTGCTTGATGTCTAATTTTTCTATAATGGCCTCAATTACCAAATCACAGATATGCAATTCCTGAATATTTTCAACAATATGTAAATTCGCTAATGATTGTTCTAAGTCGGTTTGGGAAATTTTATTTTTTTCGACCAATCTGCTTAGGGTGGTATTGAGTTTGTCATATGCTTTTTTTGCAGCATCTTGCTGAGCATCGTATAAATAGACTTGATGATTGGATTGAATTGCAATTTGCACAATCCCAATGCCCATAATGCCTGCACCAATCACACCAATGTTGTTGATTAATCTGTCCATGTTTACCTCAATAAGCTGCTGTCCACAATGTTAAAGTAGAACGAGCTAACTCAATTTATTTACATTGAAAGTTTGGTTTGCGCTTCTCTAAAAATGCCGCCATGCCTTCTTTTTGATCTTCGGTACTAAATAGCAACTGGAAAGCTTTACGCTCAAGTGACAGTCCTCCGTTTAATGGCATATCTTCACTGAGTAATACCACTTCTTTAATTTGTTCAAGGGCAATAGCTGGCAGTTTGGCAATTTGTTGAGCCATTTTATATGCTGTATTTAAGGTCTCAGCATCGTCTGTAACTTGAGATACTAAGCCCATGGCAAACGCTTCTTCTGCGGAAACTAAACATCCTGTCATGATCATGCGCATGGCTTGAAACTTACCAACGGCACGCACTAAGCGCTGGGTGCCACCTGCACCAGGCATAATGCCGACTTTGATTTCTGGTTGACCAAATTGAGCATTTTGACCGGCAATAATTATGTCTGCATGCATGGCGAGTTCACATCCACCGCCCAGTGCAAAGCCGTTGACAGCGGCAATAATCGGCTTGGGGCAATTGGCAATCGTTTGCCAATAACGTTCAGTACGGCGTAAATACAGATCCATAGAACTGGCTTCCGCAAGCTCGGTTAAATCAGCACCCGCAGCAAAAACGTCATCACCACCTGTCAATACAATCACGCGAATATCATCATTATCCACTTGCTGAGCAACGGCTTCTGCAAGCAACTTGCGCACTTGGGTGTTCAGTGCATTTTTAGCTTCAGGACGGTTGATTTTTATAATTGCAATGGAAGGCAATGCATAGTCTATTTGAACAACTGAATTTTGGTTCATTTTTATAAAATTCCGCATAGCAAAACTTAATTTACAAAATAATTTAAGATAATTTTGCTCATTGTTCAATCAAAATACCAGTTAAAAATAAAATATTTCAAAAATAGGCTAAAATTTGTAACTAATTTTATAATTTAGAAGATTTTTAATTGTCACCACATAAAAATATTGGTAATGTATTTCGCATAACGAAATTAAATGACTATTTTGATAAATAAAGGAAGTCTAATCCTAAAAATGGACTAGGAGAAAAAATGATTCGTGATGAACAGATGTTAGAGCAGTTATTGTCGACACTACGTGATTTTGTACAAAATGAATTGCGTCCACTTGAACATGAAGTCGATGAAACTGATGCGATCCCTGAACATATAGTGCAGCAAATGCGAGAAATGGGTTTATTTGGCTTGACGATTCCAGAAGAGTTTGGCGGTCTGGGTATTACCATGGAAGAAGAGGTTCGAGTGGCATTTGAATTGGGTCATACCTCTGCTGCATTTCGTTCTTTAATTGGGACAAATAATGGTATTGGTTCAAGCGGTATTCTGATTGACGGTACAGAAGAGCAGAAACAAAAATACTTACCTCGCTATGCAAGCGGTGAAATTATTGGTTCTTTTTGTTTAACTGAACCAGATTCAGGTTCAGATGCGGCAGCGCTGAAAACTTCAGCCGTGAAAGACGGTGACTATTATGTGCTAAATGGTACGAAACGATTTATTACCAATGCACCTCGTGCACAAACTTTTACTGTTATGGCGCGTACAAATCCTGAAATTAAAGGTGCTGCAGGTATTTCAGCGTTCTTGGTTGAAGCAGGCACTGCAGGTTTGTCACTGGGTAAAATTGATAAGAAAATGGGACAGAAAGGTTCTTATACCTGTGATGTGATTTTCGATAATTGCCGTGTACATAAAGACCAATTGATTGGCGGTGTTGAAGGCATTGGCTTTAAAACTGCAATGAAAGTATTGGATAAAGGCCGCTTGCATATTGCTGCTTATAGCGCAGGTATGGCGGAACGGATGCTTGATGATGCGTTAAATTATGCCATTGAACGTAAACAATTTGGTCAACCTATTGCAAACTTTCAGTTGATCCAAGGAATGCTGGCAGACTCTAAAACTGAAATATATGCAGCCAAATGCATGGTTTTAGATGCAGCTCGTCGCCGTGATTTGGGCGAGAACATTAGTACAGAAGCGTCATGTTCAAAAATGTTTGCAACAGAAATGTGTGGCCGTGTAGCTGACCGCTGTTTACAGATTCATGGTGGTGCTGGTTATATCAGTGAATATTCTATTGAGCGTTTTTATCGTGATGTGCGCTTGTTCCGCTTGTATGAAGGCACAACCCAAATTCAGCAAATTATTATTGCACGTGACATGATTAAGTCAGCGACTGCTTAACACAATAAATGAAGGAAAAACAAAATGAAACCGACTAAATTCAACTGGAAAGATCCGTTTTTATTGGAACTGCAACTGACTGAAGAAGAGCGCATGATTCGAGACACTGCGCGTGCTTACTGCCAAGAACGTTTACAACCACGTGTGCTAGAACAATTCCGTCACGAACAAACCGATGCTTCAATTTTCCGTGAAATGGGAGAACTAGGTCTACTTGGTCCAACGATTCCAGAACAGTATGGTGGTGCGGGTTTGAACTATGTGAGCTATGGTTTGGTGGCTCGTGAAATTGAATATGTAGACTCGGGTTATCGCTCAATGGCGAGTGTGCAAAGTTCACTTGTTATGGTGCCGATTAACGAATTTGGCTCTGAAGAACAAAAGCAAAAGTACCTGCCAAAACTGGCAACTGGCGAATACATCGGCTGTTTTGGTCTAACCGAACCAGACCACGGTTCAGACCCAGGCAGTATGATTACACGTGCGAAAAAAGTAGATGGTGGCTATCGTTTAACGGGCGCAAAAATGTGGATTACCAACAGCCCGATTGCGGATGTATTTGTGGTTTGGGCTAAAGAAGTTTCGCAAGAAGGCAATGTCGGTGATATTCGTGGTTTCATTTTAGAAAAAGGATGGGAAGGGCTCTCTGCGCCAGCGATACACGGTAAAGTTGGGCTACGTGCTTCAATCACAGGTGAAATCGTTATGGATAATGTCTTTGTCCCAGAAGAAAATGCCTTTCCAGAAATTCGAGGTTTACGCGGTCCATTTACCTGTCTGAACAGTGCCCGTTATGGTATTGCATGGGGCGCAATGGGTGCAGCTGAGTTTTGCTGGCATACAGCCCATCAATACACGATGGATCGAAAACAGTTTGGTCGTCCATTGGCAGCGAATCAGTTGGTTCAAAAGAAACTAGCCGATATGCAAACTGAAATTGCACTGGGTCTACAGGCTGCACTGCGCTTTGGTCGTATGAAAGACGAAGGTATTGCTTCGGTCGAGGGAACTTCACTGATTAAGCGTAATAACTGTGGTAAGGCATTGGATATTGCCCGAGTTGCTCGTGACATGTTAGGTGGTAATGGTATTTCAGATGAATTTGGTGTGGCACGACATCTGGTGAATCTAGAGGTAGTGAATACCTATGAAGGCACCCATGATGTACATGCACTGATTCTTGGTCGAGCACAAACGGGTATTGCAGCATTTTGCAATTGATCAGTCCTTTTTAAGCCAAACGCGTTCGTGGTTCTCCATTGTTAGTTGGACTAATGGAGAAGTAAACGCAATTTTAAAAAATATAAAATCTAAAAAAGGCATTACATATATTGTAGTGCCTTTTTTTATGCTTGATGAAAATGGATAAAAGCAGGAAATTGATATTTTTTTTGGAATAAATGTATTTCACTATACGAAATAAATAAGTAATTAAAAGCTAATTCATGATTTTGATTATTGTGAAATAGAGGATTTTTTCCAATTTTTAGCTATAAATATTTATATCACATCAAAATGTGTAACAAAATATTGCAAATATATGGTAAATAATTAAGTTATATCCATATATAACAATAAGATAGATGGTTGAAAAGAATTTTATTTAAATTCCGTATAGCAAAATATGTTAATTGATAATTGAAATTAATTTCCTTTTTGTCTATGTTGAATATATCGATTAGAAAATCATAATTCTGAATAACACAAGAAAGGATACTGGTATGAAAGGCCTAAAGGATAAAGTCATTATTGTAACTGGTGGTGCTGGTGGTATCGGCAGTGCGACTTGTAAACGCTTAGCGCAAGAAGGCGCAAGAGTTGCTGTGTTTGATATGAATATGGACACTGCACAAAAACTAGTTACAGAGATCCAAAACGCGGGTGGTAAAGCATTTGCAGTGCAGTGCGACATTACCAATAAACAAGTCGTCGATCAGGCGATTGAGAAAACAGAAGCTGAGCTAGGTCCAATCGATGGTCTTGTGAACAATGCAGGTTGGGATATCTTTAAGCCATTTATTAAATCAGTACCAGAAGAGTGGGAAAAACTGATCCAAATTAACTTGGTTGGCATGTTGAATATGCACCATGCAGTGCTTAAAGGGATGGTTGAACGCAACCAAGGACGTATCGTCAATATCGCATCGGACGCAGCACGTGTAGGTTCATCTGGCGAAGCAGTCTATGCAGCGTGTAAGGGCGGTCTACTTGCATTTTCAAAAACGCTAGCACGTGAGCATTCACGCAACAATATTACTGTAAATGTAATCTGCCCAGGCCCAACGGATACCGCGCTTTTAGCAGGTGTTACGGAAGGAGCATCAAATCCTGAAAAACTTCGCGAAGCATTTACTCGTGCTATCCCGCTTGGTCGTTTAGGTCAGCCAGATGATCTTGCTTCATCTATTGCATTTTTCTTAAGTGATGATGCCAGCTTTATTACAGGACAAGTACTCAGCGTTTCAGGCGGTTTAACCATGAATGGTTAATTGAGTAGTTGCGCACGATGGAATGAAGAACATTCTGAGTCGCTCAAAAATATACAGTAAAAGTCAAATGTAGTTTTCAAGGAAAGGAAAAGATCATGAATTTTGAAGATATTTTATACGAAGTAAAAAATGGTGTTGCATGGATCACAATTAACCGCCCAGAAAAAATGAATGCTTTTCGTGGACAAACCTGTGATGAAATTATCCGTGCACTTAACAAAGCAGGCTATGACCGTCAAATTGGTGCAATTATTCTGACAGGTGCGGGTGAAAAAGCATTCTGCACAGGAGGAGATCAATCTGCACATGATGGTAATTATGATGGTCGTGGCACGATTGGTCTGCCAATGGAAGAATTACATACGGCGATTCGTGATGTACCTAAACCAGTCATTGCACGCGTACAAGGTTATGCAATCGGTGGTGGTAACGTTTTAGCAACGATTTGTGATTTAACCATTTGTTCTGAAAATGCAACTTTTGGTCAAGTTGGTCCAAAAATGGGTTCTGTCGATCCGGGCTTTGGTACAGCTTATTTAGCACGTGTTGTGGGTGAAAAGAAAGCGCGTGAAATTTGGTATTTATGCCGTCGTTACAAAGGTCAAGAAGCGGTTGATATTGGCCTAGCTAACAAATGTGTACCAGCAGATCAGTTAGATGCAGAAGTACAAGCATGGGCAGAAGAAATTTGTGAACGTAGTCCGACTGCAATTGCGATTGCTAAACGTAGCTTCAACATGGATACCGCACATCAAGCGGGTATTGCTGGCATGGGCATGTATGCATTGAAATTGTATTACGACACAGAAGAATCGCGTGAAGGCGTAAATGCGTTGAAAGAAAAACGTAAACCTGAATTCCGTAAATTCTTTAAATAAGGAGGAACACGCTATGAGTAAAAATCCTTACATCACTGAAGATTTAGAATTCTTAGCCGAAACTGCGGAAAAATTTGCGCAAAAATATATTGCACCGGGGTTTTTAGAACGTGATCAAAGCCGAATTTTTGATCGTGATCTAGTCAAAAAAATGGGTGAAATGGGCTTTATTGCTCCAGAGCTACCAGAGCAATATGGTGGTCAAGGCATGGGACGTTTGGCGGCAGGTGTAATTCATGAAGCCGTTGCCAAAGCAGATTTAAGTTTTTCATACATCAATTTGCTTGCTTCCTTAAATGGTCAAATCTTGGCGGAACATGGTGATCCTGAAGTAGTTGAGCCTTGGTTGCGTAAATTGACAGCAGGCGAAGCTATTTTTGCCATTGGGTTAACTGAGCCTCGTGGCGGTTCAGATGCAGGAAATCTGCGTTTGAAAATAGAACGTGATGGCGATGAATACGTATTAAATGGTGAAAAGACCTCCATTTCGGCGGCTGATCAAGCAGATGCATCAGTCATCTTTGGTCGTACTGGTACGATTGAATCTGGTGCACATGGAGTAACAGCAGTTTTAGTGCCTATGGATTTACCAGGTATTACAACAACACGTTTTGACTGTCATGGGCAGCGTGCCATTGGACGAGGTTCTATTTTCTTTGACAACGTACGTGTACCTGTTAATCACCGTTTAGGTGAGGAAAATAAAGGCTTCGTTCAAGTGATGCAAGGCTTTGATTTTTCCCGTGCATTGATTGGTTTGCAAGTACTTGCAGTCGCACGAGTTTCGTTGGACGAAGCTTGGGAATATGCAGCACAACGTGAAGCTTTTGGAAAACCATTAACAGCGTTCCAAGGTGTTTCTCATCCATTGGCAGATTATGAAACTCAAGTTGAAGCAGCGCGTTTACTTTGCCTACAAACCTTGTGGCTTAAAGACAATCATTTACCGCATACGTCAGAAGCTGGCATGTGTAAATGGTGGGGGCCAAAATTAGCCTATGACGTAGTGCATCAATGCTTATTGACCTTTGGTCATGCAGGTTATGATCGCGGTGTAATGGAGCAACGTATGCGAGATGTACTCGGTTTCCAAATTGGTGATGGTACAGCACAAATTATGAAAACCATTATTGCGCGCCATAAAGCGGGTCGAAAGGCTGTTCCTGCATAAAGCAGATCGAAAAGGCGCTACATGTCTATTAGCTAAGTTAATTTTAGCTATTAGACAACGTTTGAAAGAAAATGGCAGTCATAAAGCTTGCAGTTAAATAGTTTGAAGTAAAACGGTTGGATAATTATAAATTGGAGTTACGGAATGGATTTCGATGCGGTTCTTTTACCCCCTCGCAGGGAAAAAATGATTCAAGCAGGTTGTTGGTTAAATAAAACCATCTTGCAATCATTAAATGAAGCAGTACACCAGCATCCAGATAAAATTGGTTTGGTGAGCTATAAAACGGAAAATCAGTCTGAAACCAGCTTTACTTATCGTGAAATGCTGCATACAGCCAATCGTATTGCTTTGGGGCTAAAGCGCCTAGGTGTGCAAAAGCAAGATATCGTTTCTTGCCAATTACCAAACTGGTGGGAATTTACACTGCTGTATATTGCTTGCCGACGTATTGGTGCTGTACTTAATCCACTAATGCCGATTTTTAGAGAGCGCGAACTTTCTTTTATGTTGAAACATACAGAAAGCAAAGTTTTTATTGTGCCTAAAATCTTCCGTAAATTTGATTATGAAAAATTAGCCAATCAGCTACAAAGGAATATACCAAGCCTTGAGCACGTTGTTGTCATTGGTGGAGAAGGTGAAAACAGCTTTGAAAAACTACTGCTCAATCATGGTTTAGACAAAGATCCGCAAATTCTCAATACACTGAATGACGTCACGATTACTGCAGATGATATTGCTCAATTAGTTTTTACCTCAGGCACAACAGGTGAACCAAAAGGTGTAATGCATACGGCAAATACTTTATTTTCCAATATTGTGCCTTATGCGAAACGTCTGCATTTGGATAAAGATGATGTGATCTTAATGGGTTCGCCAATGGCTCATCAGACCGGCTTTATGTATGGCTTAATTATGCCTGTACTGCTGAAAGCAAAAGCCGTGCTCTTGGATGTTTGGGACGTAAATGTTGCGATTGACTTGATTCATAAGCACCAAGCGACATTTACTATGGCTTCTACGCCATTTCTAAATGATCTTTCTGAAGCGGTAATGGAGTCTCATCAATCACTTGATAGCTTGAGATTATTTTTATGTGCTGGAGCGCCAATTCCAAGTACTTTGGTACAAAAAGCGCGTCAAAACATGGGGGTTAAGGTTATATCTGCTTGGGGTATGACTGAGTGCGGTGCTGTGACCATGACCTGTCCAGAAGATGATGACGAACGCTCATTCAATACCGATGGTCTGCCATTGCCCGGAGTTGAAGTGAAAATTGTTGGTGATGACGGTGAAACACTTGCACCTATGCAATCTGGCACACTGATGATTCGTTGCTGTTCAAATTTTGGCGGATATTTAAAACGTCCACATCTGAATGAAACCAATGCAGAGGATTGGTTTGATACAGGTGATATTGCCTATCAAGATGAGCAAGGTTATATCCGCATTGCAGGTCGTAAAAAAGACGTCATTATCCGTGGTGGGGAGAATATCCCAGTCGCTGAAGTGGAATCATTAATTTATTTACATCCTGAGATCGCAACTGTTGCTTTGGTGCCATATCCAGATGAACGTATGGGTGAAAAAGCTTGTGCAGTTGTGAAATTGAAAAATCCAGAGTATGAGCTGACATTACCAACACTGTTGGAATTTTTGAAGACTCACCAATTGGCCAATCAATATTTACCAGAACGCTTAGAAGTTTGGGATGAGCTTCCAATGACGCCATCAGGCAAAATTCAAAAATTCAAAATTCGTGAATTATTGGCGAATTAAAACTTAAAAAGATGGATGAAAAAACCCGAACATTGCCATTCGATAAATAATTGTAGTGAGTTTACCAATAGCTTTGTTCGGACTGAAAACGTGGATATCTGTAATTAATCATTTGGGGAAGAAAAGGATTTTTACCATGAAAAAAAATGTACAGTTTTATGCTAAAAGCACACTCACCTTGTCAATGTTGGTTTTGACATCAATGACACATGCAGAGTTGAGTTTGCAACAGCAAGTTGATCAATTGCAGCAACAGGTTCAAGCCTTGCAAGAGTTAGTACAGCAACAGGGCTTTGTTGCACAAACCTATCTGTAAAGGGTTTTTCAGCGATATAATTTCCAAATGAAGAAGCCTACACACAAA
>NZ_CANQLZ010000049.1 GCF_947624825.1 uncultured Acinetobacter sp. | reverse complement strand
TTGGTCTAAGAATGAATTTAATTGCTGGAATGGTGAATTGGATGCTCTTAAATTAACTTTCGCAAGAGATCTATTGTTGATTTAAACTATAAAAGAATCTGTATCAAAATCCGATTAGGATTTTTTTACCTAATGCTTTATAAAAAGAAAAGCCTGTGTTTTAAGCGTATTACAAACAAAAAAGCAGCCATTTTGGCCACTTTTTTCACATCAGTTTATGCTTTAAGCCGCTTTGGCAATAAATTTATCCAGACGTTGGTGTTCAGCTTGTTTAAGAACATCCGGATGATCATTTAAAACAATATGCCCACCTTCCATAAACACCACACGATCAGAAACTTTAAAGGCAAAATGCATTTCATGGGTGACAATAATCATGGTAAGACCTTCACCTGCCAACTCCTCAATCACTTTAAGCACTTCATTGACCAACTCTGGATCAAGGGCTGATGTAGGCTCGTCAAACAAAATAATTGAAGGCTGCATTGCCAAAGCTCGCGCAATGGCAACACGCTGTTGTTGCCCGCCTGAAAGTTGATGCGGATATTTATGAGCATGTGGTTTCATGCCGACTTTTTCAAGCATGGCCAATGCAGTGATTTTGCTATCCAATACCGTTCCCATAGCATGATATAACGGCGCCAACATGACATTTTCCAAAATCGTTTTGTGTGGAAATAAGTTAAAGCTTTGAAATACCATGCCAACATTGACAATCTGTTTTTTATAGGCTGGAGATTCTTCGGTTAATTCTTGGTCTTTTAAAAATGGTTGACCCAATAGATTGACGGTACCTTGATCTAGTTTTTCTAAACCATTTAAAGTACGAATAAAAGTGGTTTTACCAGAACCAGAGGGTCCAATAATTGAAATTACTTCACCCCATTTCACTTGAAGATCAATGCCTTTTAATACCTGTTGTTGACCATATGACTTATGAATATTGAGTGCTTCTAAAGCATATTCACCTGTACGTTGTGTAGTGAGTTCTTTACGAGCACGTACCGATGCTTGGGGTAGCTGATACAACGGATCATCTGCATGTAATAAGCCGGGCTTACGTTGGCTAATATCAATTTTTCTTTCAAACCAATGAATCAACCAACCAAACAGCGTCACAATCAAAACATAGTAAAATGCCACTGCAAGCATGGTTTTCATCACCAAGAAATTTTGGGTATATAGGCGTTGCCCGATGAGTAAAATTTCTGTCAGTGAAATCACGGAAACCAATGAGGTGAGTTTTACGATAGACACATATTCATTGCCTAAAGCCGGTAAAGCCACACGAAAAGCCTGTGGCATGACAATCAAGCGCTGAATACCAGAATACTTTAAGCCCAAGGCCTTACCTGCTTCGATTTGACCTTTATGAATTGAGCTTAAACCGCCCCGATGAATTTCGGCAATATAGGCAGCTTCGCTTAAAATCATGGCAATTAAACCTGCCATAAAAGGCGATGCCAAGAGTACGCTTGAACTTGGGAAAATCTGTGGCAAGTTATACACAAATACCAACAACACCAACAGCGGCAAACTACGAAAAAACCAGATATAAGTATCGCTTGACCAAGCAAGCACTTTAAAACGAGATTGCTTGCCTAAGGCTAAAACAAAACCCAAGACAATGCCCACAACCCAAACTAAAACACTCAGTTGAATCACGGTCCAAGTGGCTAACCAAAAATCTTGATGTGATAATAATGTGAATGTATATACCCAATTAAAATCCATTCATCGCCCCTATCTGCATATTTATTTTCTATTCATTTAGTTATAGCGGAATTTAGCTGAATAAGTAATTTTGAAAATTTGATGCAATAGGCTCGTTTTTAAAAAGCAAAAAAAAGACCTAATTTTCAAGAGGTCTTGGATTTTTAAATTAAAAACTCACTTCAATAAATATGTTGCTGTATTAGCTGTGTACAATGCTCATCAGCAATTGATTTAAAAATACATCACACTGTTTTAATTGTTCAATCGACACATATTCATTGGGTTTATGTGCCACAGCAATGTCACCAGGTCCACATACCACCACAGGACAATCAAGTGCAGCTTGAAACAAACCGCCTTCAGTGCCAAAAGAAATATTACCGATTGAGGTATCCTCAGGCAGCATTTTTTGTATAAATTGTACCGCTTGAATGGTCGATGAGGTTTTTAGCCCCGGATATTGATTGACTTCTTCGATCTGTATATGCGCATTCTCATGTAGATGCATTTTTTCGAAAATTAAAGCTTGAATATCTTGGCTACGATCCTGTGCCAAATGCCGAATTTCATAATCTACAATACATTGATTAGGTACAATATTTAAGGCTGTTCCACCTGCTATTTTCCCTACATGTACAGTACTGTAAGGAATATCATAACCGTGATCTTGCGCACCGTGATCATGTAAATGCTGTTGTGCCTGTTGCAGTGCTTGTACCAAGTGACTGGCCACATGAATGGCATTGACATAACGTGGTGCCAATGCTGAGTGACCTTCTTCCCCACAACAAGTGGCACGAAATACCGTTTTACCCTTATGGGCCAACGCCAGTTGCATCATGGTCGGTTCGCCAATCACACACAGTAATGGTGGCCTAAGCGTGGCTTTGAGTTGCTCTAAAATACCACGCACGCCAATACAGCCAATTTCTTCATCATAAGAAATACATAAATGTAGGGGTTGCTTTAAAGACTGTTGCTTGGCCTTTAGCATACACATAATCGCGCAGGCTAAAAAACCTTTCATGTCGGCTGTGCCACGTCCATAAATTAACTCATTTTTATGCGTGGCAACAAATGCAGGTGTATCCCACTGCTGCCCCTCGATGGGCACTACGTCAGAATGACCTGAGAGTAAAATACCCGGCTGATCCACAGGACCAATGCTTGCCAACAAATTAGCTTTGTTGTGCGCTGCATTAAAATTGAGGGTGACCTCAATCCCATACTGCTCCAATAGCGCTTGAATATAAAAAATACACTCAAGATTACTTTTATATGAGGTGGTATCAAAGGCAATTAAGGTGGACAAAATCTCAATACTGCTTAAGTTATTCATACATTAAGCCTCTTGCAGCGCAGGTTTAGTTTTAACATGTGCATCAAAAAAATGTGCATCGCCCATACCAGGAATATATTGATTGGATAAAAAAGCACGACAACGGCTAATAAAAGCTTGCGCTACAGTGTTTAAGTTGGCATTTTTAGCGGTCGCTAAGCCAATTTTCATGGGACGATGCTCACCTGCAATTCTTAAACGCACTAAGCGTTTCCCATCAAGCGAATAATTATTTTTAGGACGCACATTTAAAATGGTATAACCTAAATTATTGGCCACCATTGAACGCACCACATCCACATGGCGTGATGAATGTGCCACTTGTGGACTGAGCTTTTGTTGTCTAAATAAAGAAATAAAATAGTCGTTGCTGTATGGCATGTCCAACAACACCATAGGATAAGTGGCCAACTCATCTAAAGTCACGGCGGCATTTTTTGCCAAAGGATGTGCTTCACTGACCAAAACATGGGGTGGCAATACAGCAAGTGGCTCAAAATGAATTAAATCTTGATCAATATTTAAGTCATAGCTGAGCACCACATCTAACTCATTGCGACTTAAACTATTGAGCAATACCTGTTGGTCATCTTCACACAATTGCAAGGTGACATTTTTATATAAATTGGTAAACCCATGAATGATTTCAGCATAGATCATGGGTGAAAAGGCACTAAAACATCCTAATTTCAAGGGTCCACGAATCGAACCTGAGAAATCTGCAGCCAAAGCATATAGACTGTTGGCCTGACTTAAAATGACTTTACACTCTTGCATCACTTGTTGGCCAATATTGGTCAACATCAAGCCTTTGGCATGCTGGCGAATAAACAATTGCACCTTTAATTCTGATTCAATATGCGCAATTGCCGCAGAAATAGAGGGCGATGAAACATGAATTTTCTCTGAAGCAATAATAATACTTCCACTTTCAGCAGTAGCAACAAAATATTGCATTTGGCGTAATGAAATTCGATTTAGCACGCGTGTACCCTTGGTTCATGCAAGGTTGCAGACCTATTGTTCGCCAGGCACACCATAATTTGGTGCGCCACCCGGATCGAGTGCCCGACTGACATAGGCTTCAACTTGCGGTTCATATAATTTCCACAGTTGATCAAGATCCTCAATTGGAGTCTCAGACCAATCAACACGTAAATTCACCACAGGCCATTCAAGTTTATCTACCACCAATAGACCTGCAGAATGAACTGGTCCTGCTTCTCCCCCTGCGGCTAAACCGGCTTTGAGTGCCTGCATTAAGCGCTGCGCCAATGGTCCTTGCATGTTTTCAAAAGCAGTCACCATGGCTTGGGGCACGGCGCTGTTGGCCAATAAATTGCCTGCACCAACAGCATGCTCACCGATGCACTCAGAATGCACACCCAAGGTGTATTTGCCACTAAATGCAGCAGGTTTTTCCTTGGCATTGAGTACACTTAGCTGGCGATACTCAATAAAATCGGTATTTTTGACCAATTCAGCAATCGACTCTTCTGGAGCTAGATCATATTTGGTCATATCTAGCAAAATGTTTGCCAAGTATGGATCGGTAATGTTCTGCGATGTTGCAACCCCCACCCCTGATTTAGCTTGAATGCACCGCGCGGCGACCGCAGGTGAAGATGAGCTAATCGCAGCGCCAAATTGCCCCGTTTTGTGGCAACGTGCAATAATTGAAAATGTCATCGTTTAATGCTCCTCAATTGACTTTGTCTGCAATCACAGCAGTGGCATCAATTTCGACCAACCATTCAGGACGTGCCAACGCAGATACGACCAGACCTGTCGACACAGGAAAAACACCTTTTAACCACTTGCCAACCACACGGTACACATCTTCACGGTAACGTGGGTCAATGATATAAATGGTAATTTTGCAGATGTCTTCGAGTCCCCCCCCTGCTTCTTCAAGTAACATTTTGATGTTGTACATGGCTTGTTCGGTTTGACCGGCAACATCACCAATGCAGACACTTTCACAGGTATCGAGGTTCTGACCAATTTGTCCACGTAAAAATACGGTACTGCCACGCGCCACGACGGCTTGACACAAATCATTGTCTAAGTTTTGTTCTGGATAAGTTTTTTGCGTATTAAAAGTACGAATGCGGGTATGTTTCACAGTGAAATCTCATTGACTGGGGATATCTGCAGTATGGATCAATGGCCTTATAAGGCAATTTTCCTTTTCTGTTCTAGTCATTCGAAATTTCCGTATTAAGGCTTTTTTAATTCTTTTCACAATCTATGAGGCAACTTTTTATCTCAAGTTAACCATTTGTAGTGGGTATCAGCTTAAAAATAGAACAAGCACCTAATGAAATAGGTCTGTGATGGCTGATTACACTCACAATAGACAATATTGCTAATTGGGAAGTAATCAGCGTTTCAATGCCAACATGTAAAAATAAATTTTGATTTTGCTCAGCCGTGCAGTACACCATGCAACTCGCATTGCAAAAGTGCTTAGCCCAAACGAAGTTGGCTGATTGATAAACACTACAAAAAATAGTGTTGTGTAAGATTACAAGGGAAGTACTGGATAAAAAATCTTTGCTTTAAATAAACATACTCTTGGCAATACAGGCGAAATTTTATCGTATTATTGCTTAAAAATCGTGCGTTATGCGGTTAATCTGGTTTGATTACACTAAAACATCACCTAGATGTTAGTTTACAATAGACCGCTTTTCGATGAAGTTTTAATGCTTGCATCTGTTGTTCTTTAACGTACAGTTCATTTTAATCAAAGAGCGCTTGGATGCGTGGACTAAAGTTCATACTTGAAAAGTGATATACCTTAGCGTGTTTTTACCTAGCCATTTAATGGTCTTTGGGTAATAAACATGAGTCTGTTGACTCATTTTTTAAATTCTCATGAAGTGAATCATCTTTATGCAAAATCCTATTCGTATTGGTATTGCCGGTTATGGCAACTTAGGTCGTGGCGTTGAAAGAGCCATTCACAAAAACCCTGACCTACAACTGGTGGGGATTTTTACACGCCGTGCTCCTGAAACTGTAGTGCCATGTTTTGCAGACACTGCTGTATTTCACATGGATAACCTGAATGATTTTCAAGACAAAATCGATGTCTTAATTTTATGTGGTGGCTCAAAAGACGATTTACCAAAACAAGGTCCAGCATTGGCCGGTTTATTTAACATTGTAGACAGCTTTGATACGCACGCGCGTATTCCAGAGTACTATGCGTCTGTAGATGCACCTGCAACAGCCAACCAAAAAACTGCAATGATCTCGATTGGTTGGGATCCAGGTATGTTCTCAATCAACCGTTTATTTGGTGAAGCATTACTTCCCGATGGCGAAACTTACACATTTTGGGGTAAAGGCTTAAGCCAAGGTCACTCAGATGCAATTCGCCGTGTAGAGGGTGTCAAAGCAGGTGTGCAATATACCCTTCCATCAACAGATGCGATTGAACAAGTGCGTAGCGGTGCACGCCCTGTACTTAGCACCAAAGACAAACATACCCGTGAATGCTATGTAGTGTTAGAACAAGGTGCAGATGCAAAAGCTGTTGAACAAGCCATTGTCACCATGCCTGATTACTTTGCCGACTACGACACCACAGTCAACTTCATTGATGACGCAACATTGGCTCAAGATCACCAAAGCATGCCGCATGGTGGTTTTGTGATTCGCAGTGGTAACACCAGTGATGAACAATCTCAAGTGATTGAGTTTGCTTTAAAGTTAGACAGCAACCCTGAATTTACTGCAAGTATTTTGGTGGCTTATTCACGTGCCTGCTACCGCATGAATCAAATGCAACAGTACGGTGCCAAAACTGCATTTGATGTAGCACCAGGTCTATTATCAAGCAAATCACCTGCGCAATTACGTAAAGAACTTCTTTAAGTAATTAATTCAAAGTAAGCCCACGTTCACGCCTGAATGTGGGCTTATTTTTATGCTTTATAAAAATATCATTCAGCTTAATAGCAATCCTTTAAGCAATTAAGATTTTTATGCTTAATACACCATTTTGGTCGCCAATTGCTTTTTAGATTCAATCAAAAATTTCTTTTTTAAGTTTGCCACATGTACTTCCACAGTGCGATGTGATAGCCCTAACTCACGCGCGATTTGTTTACAACTATAACCATTGACCACCCAATGGCTAATTTGCTTTTCTCTAGGAGTGAGTTGTACCAAAGAGGGTTTTTGCTCGGCCTCAAAATGCCAAATAATATAACGAAATGGATCATCAGGGGTCAAACTACGCGCATGGGTTTTCACCCAAAACAGTTGACCATTTTTATGACGCATAAAGCGTTGATCTGAATAATCTCCCCCCTGTGCAGCAACAATACCTTGCCAAGCCTGTGCACCAACGTGTTGATAGTCCTGACAGGTTGGAAATAGCATCTGCATGCTTTGCCCCAATAGCGCTGCTTTTGTATAACCAAATAGAGTTAAAAACGACTGATTCACTTGCTGAATCTGCCGATAACTTAACACCACCAATGCCGTAGGTGCTAAATCAAAAAGCACATCCTGTTGCATAGGATTCCCCTTTGCTTGAGTAAAACTACTTAAGTATTTAGGTAAATTGACCCATGCTCAAAAAAAATGCAAGTTTAAAGGGGGCAGAAATAACAATAACAGCTGCCCAATTCACTTTAATCACAATGAGGATGTACTATGGTTGAACAGGCACGTTCAAGCCACCGTCTGGCAGGCGTTTCCAGCATGGTTGGCACCACCATTGAGTGGTATGACTTTTTTATTTATGGTGCTGCGGCAGCACTGATTTTCAACAAACTTTTCTTTCCTAACCTTGACCCTTTAACAGGTGTACTGGCCGCTTTTGCAACCTATGCGGTGGGTTTTATTGGTCGCCCCTTAGGTGGCATTATTTTTGGTCACTTTGGCGATAAGGTTGGGCGTAAATCTATGTTAATGCTCACCTTAATATTAATGGGCATTCCCACTATTTTAATTGGCCTACTGCCTACTTATGAAACCATTGGCTATTGGGCAACGGTTTGTTTAGTGATTCTACGCTTTGTACAGGGTATGGCCATGGGCGGCGAATGGGGCGGCGCAGTACTCATGGCAGTCGAACATGCGCCCGAAGGTAAAAAAGGCTTTTGGGGTAGTTTACCTCAAGCTAGTGCAGGTGCGGGGCTTATGCTGGCCTCTATTGCCTTAGCTTTAGTGTCTTTACTGCCTGAAAGTGCCTTATTTAGCTGGGGTTGGCGCTTGCCCTTTTTGGCCAGTGTCGTGCTCTTAGGCGTCGGTTGGTATATTCGAGTGAAAGTCCCTGAGTCACCAGATTTTGAAAAGGTTAAACAACATACTGAAACCATTAAAGTACCTGCACTGAGAGTCCTTAAAAATCACCCTAAAGAATTAATCACCATTATTGTGGCGCGTGCCGCAGAAAATGCATGGTTTTATATTGCCTCCACTTTTGCGCTGGCCTATGCCACCACGCAACTCAACATTGCCCGTCAAGAGGTGTTGTTTGCAATTGTATGTGGGGCAGCATTGTCTATTGTTGTCACACCATTATGTGGACATTTGTCAGATAAAGTCGGGCAACGGCGTTTATTTTTATGTGGTTTGTGTATTTTGGCACTGTATTGCTATCCATTTTTTATGATGCTCAATAGCGCCAATCCCTATTTGATTTGGTTGGCATTTTTCTTAGCTGTAGGTGTGGTTTTCCCCATTATGTATGCTCCAGAATCTATGCTATTTGCACGGCAATTTCCCGCAGAAATTCGCTATAGCGGGATTTCAATTTCGGTACAATTTGCAGGTGTATTAGGTGGAGGTTTAGCACCACTCATTGCCACCAAACTGCTCAGCCTCAATCAAGGTCAACCCACTTGGGTCATTATTTATATTGTAAGTATGGCAGTGGTTGCTATCATTTGTACCTTGTACATGAAATCTGATCGTTATTACCAACAAGACATAGCCAAGCTCACAGCAAAGGTTGAATCTTCTCCTTTAAAATCTTAAATTTCTTTTATATGCATAGACCTTGATCCACACATCAAGGTCTATTTCCATTCAAGCCATAATAAACTCAAAAGCTAGATTTAAACTACTTATCCACAACAAATGTGGATAAATATTTGGATATCTCCCTTGATTTTCCTAAATAAACTTTATATTTGATCAATATTTAACCACATTTTCATTGTTTAATTTTACTTATCAAAATAAACAAAAAAACCTATGCAATATGTTGCATAGGTAATGACCAAACTTAATTTAAGCTTCTGTAAATAAAGGAATGATACGCTGCTGTTGTTGATAGCGTTTGAGATCGGTTGCTTGCTGATCTTGATAGGCTTTTAAGGCTTGCATTTTTACAGGACCAAAACCACGCACCTCACCTACCAATCCACACAGCTCCAAAGCAGCAGGCAAATTACGCTCATTTAATCCGTCCACCACCTGTTCTACCAATTGCATATAATCGTGTATTAACTGACGCTCTGCGACGCGCTCAGGATGACGACCTAAAGGATCATACCATTGCCCCCGTAACCATTTAAAATTGGCTAAAATAGGCATCAATTTCAATACCCACGCACCAAATTTGATTTTTTTAGGACGTTGTGTGATCGGGTCAATACGGCTCAATAAAGGCGGTGCAAGCCAAATACTCAATTTTTGTGTATTTTGGAACTCGGCAGCTAACTTGTGGTGAAATTCTGGCTGACTATACAAACGTGCCACTTCGTATTCATCTTTATATGCCATTAAACGATACAATTGCTGAGCAACCACCTGCATTAAATCCTCATAGTGGTGATGTTTTTTGATCTTAGCCTTTATTTTTTCAATAAAATCAAGATAGCTTTGCGCATACGCCTCATGTTGATACGCCACCAATTCTTGGCGATAAAACTCAACTAACTCAGTCCATGATTTTGAACTGTGCTGCGTGTCTGAGTGTAAAATTTGCGCTTCTAACTGTGGCTGCATGGCAAAAACACGCCCCCATTGAAAAGCTGCTAAGTTTTGTTGTGGTGCAACCCCGTGCTCAAGCGTGGTTTTAAGTGCGCTTAAAGAAATAGGCACGCAGGCTTTTTGCCAAGCAAAACCTAGCATTAAAATATGTGCAAATGTGGTTTCAGCAAATATCTTTTCACACAGTTGATTGGCATGTAAACGATGCACATGTTCACTTGGCACATAAGCTTCAATGCGCTCAATTAAACTTGCTACATCGATATATTGATCACGATCATGAATCAGTGCTGCGGTTGGCATCACATCCAAATTCACAAACACCTGCGTTGAAGACTGTAGACGTTGCAACATATCATTGCTTGCAGCATTTAACAGATCGGTTGCAATTAACATATCAGCTTCTTTGTGACCAATACGTGAGGATAAAATTTGCTCTGCATGTTGTGCTAAGCGCACTTGGCTCAACACCGCGCCATTTTTTTGCGACAAACCAGTAAAATCCAGCACACTTACCGCATGTTGATCTTCTACAGTGGCTTTACCTAATAAAGCCGCAATGGTGAGCACACCTGTTCCCCCTACACCAGCCAAAAGCATATTGTAGTTGTGCTTACTCAGCACAGGCACCTTAACATCAACTAAGCGCTCAAAGTACGCCTGTTCGTTTAGGTTTTGCTTGATGGGTTGACTATTTTTTTGTCCCTCAATTTCAACAAAACTTGGACAAAACCCTTTAAGACAAGATAAGTCTTGATTACAACTTGATTGATTAATCTTACGTTTTGTGCCAAAAGCGGTGTTTAACGGTTCAATCGAAATACAATTGGATTGTACCGAACAATCCCCACATCCTTCGCACACCCGATCATGAATAAATGCATATTGGGAAGAGGATGGCAGTGTTTTTTGTTTGCGGCGGCGTCTTTTTTCAGCCGCACAGGTTTGGTCATAAATAATGGCACTGACCCCAGCATAAGTTTGAAATTGCTGCTGTAAACTTGCCAATTCGTCACGATGATAAACCTGACAATGAGCAGCTACATCACTGTTGTTTTGCCAACGCTGAGGGTCTTCAGACACCAAAGCTAAATGCTGAATGCCCTCAGCTGCAAGCTGTCTTGAAATTCGTGCCGGATCATTGTTGCCTTCTGTGGGTTGTCCGCCAGTCATTGCAACCGCATCATTGTATAAAATTTTAAAGGTGATATTGGTGTTAGCAGCAATAGCTGCACGGATGGCTAAGATTCCAGAATGTTCATAGGTACCATCACCTAAATTTTGGAAAATATGGGCACGTTGTGAAAACGGTGCGGCTCCCACCCAATGCATGCCTTCACCACCCATTTGACTAAAAGTGTTGGTATGCCGATCAGGCATGACCAATGCCATAATATGGCAACCAATACCGCCACCTGCCATTGAACCTTCGGGCACACGAGTTGAGGTATTATGTGGACAGCCTGAACAAAAAAATGGACTACGTTTTGCAACGTCTGTATCAAAGTGACAACTAGGCGTTAAAGCTTTGATTTGATCATGTAATTGTTCAGGGCGACCCAAAAATTCAAACAGTTTTTGTGCCACAAGTGCGCTTGAATACTCACCAATTTCCGGTAAAAATGCCGTGCCATCTGGCTGTGTTTTTCCAAAAACTTCAGGTCTTAAAACGCTATGATATAAAATCTCTTTAATTTGCTGCTCAACCATACTGCGCTTTTCTTCAAGCACAAAAACTTTAGCATGGCCTTGGGTAAATTTAAGCAATCCTGTTTCTTCAAGTGGCCAAGACATGCCGACTTTATAAATTGATATACCATAGGCTTCAAGCTGATCAGTTAAGCCTAAATCATTTAAAGCTTGCATCAGATCTTGATGGGCTTTTCCTACACTGATAATGGCATACTGGCTTTCTTTGGCCTGATAAATTACCCGATCAATTGCATTACAACGCGCCCATGCTTTTGCAGCAGGAATCTTATGTTCGATTAAGCGTTTTTCAAGTTCAGCACGCTGGGCTGGCCATTTTAAATTCGCATCCCAATTAAGAGGTACATCACTAGGTGCTGGGTTTAAAAATACAGGTAACTCAGCAATACCAACTGATCCTGCTGCCTCAATCACATCGGCTACAGTTTTTAATGCCACCCAAAGGCCTGAATAACGCGATAATGCAATGCCTGCCAAGCCAAAATCAATCACTTCAGCTAAATTACTTGGCTGTAAAATAGGCATCGCTACCGCTTGAAAAATCCCATCGGTTTGATGTGGGAAGGTAGAAGATTGCGCCGTATGATCATCGCCGGCAATTGCCAGTACACCGCCCAAAGCTGATGTGCCAAACATATTAGCCGTACGAAATACATCGCCAGTTCGATCAACGCCTGGACCTTTACCATACCAAATCCCAAAAACCCCCTGATAAGGGCTTGGGCCAAAGGCAGCTTGCATTTGCGTGCCCCAAAGCGCGGTGGCCGCTAGATCTTCATTTAATCCGGGCTGAAATACAATATTTAGGGCTTTGAGTTCTTTTTCATGTTTCCATAGCATTTGGTCGTAGCCACCTAAAGGCGAACCCCGATAACCACTGATCAATGCCGCAGTATGGCGGTTATGAGAGCGGTCTAGCTGAATTTGCAGTTTAGGCAACTCTACCAATGCTTGCATACCTGATAAGAAAACAGCATCGGTTTTTATATACTTTTCAAACTTATCATGTTTATCTTGACCCATAACACAATCCTCATTATCACCTAAAACCTATCCTTGATAGTGATACGGTTTATATAAAACTTATTTTTATAAATAATATAAAAATAAGTAATCATTTATTTTAGTGTATGAGGTTTTGTCAAAATGTAAACATTGAGCCAATATGCAATTGGTTGCAAATTGGTTACTCGTGTTACAGTAAGCTTGGTAGGAAAAAAACGTAATTTTAGCCAACGTAATTCTCAGTGCGATTTACGAAAATTGACGTGAAGATTAAATTACCATAGCTCCAAATCTATGCGTATATCACCAACTGAATGGTTTAGGCTGCAAAATTAACTTTTCAGCGAATCATAAAAATTGAATGACTAACATGTTGTCAAGATAGATGATCTAACAATGAGATTTAGAAAAGGCTTATTTTCTTGAGCTGCACTTAGATTTAACTCAATGTAGGTGAATTGACAGCTTCGATGGATCAATAAAGTGACTAATAGCGTTTAGAATCATTCTTTTAAACCAAGGAATGACTCTAAAGCCTTGTGCTATTAAATAATCAGCTCTGCCATCATCTGACGTCTTTAAAAAATACCTGAAAATGGGTTTAATCTCAGCTTGATTCAAAACTTCACTTTTGGCAGAGGTTGAGTAAATGTCTATGTCCAAATTAACTCTAAAAATTATTTAAAATGATTCAGATAAGCCACATACCCGGAGAGATTATGCTCTTGATCATCAATACGAGTACGTAAACGATCATGGCGTACATAAAAGGCATTTAAAACTTGTTGTGGCTCAGCCATATACATCGCCACTTCAGGATAGAAAAATCCATTACGCTGAAATTCAACACGTAATTCAATGAGTTCTTTGAGTTCTTCATATTTGGCTTTTTCAAATAATTGAGTATGCCCTTGCTCTTTTAAACGTGTGACCATTTTATAAGCAGACATCATCATCTCTAAAAAGGTCGCGTACACTGTTTTACGATTACGAATAAAATCCATATGTTTAAGATAGTTATTTAAACCAAACTCAAAATATTTGGCTTCAGGACAAATTTTGGTCAACTCGTTAGTACAGTAGCTCAACCAATGGTCATGGTAACGATCATAATTTTTGGTAATAAAGTGTTCAAACATCAACTTCACTGTATCAAGCAAAGGCTGATCTTGATTGATTTGATACAAACGTAATAAACCTAATGCCGCCTCGCCATCATAATAGACAATACGGAATTTTTCTTTTAATTCTAAAGAAGGATAGCGTAAAACATGGGTGGTCTCACCTTGTTGATCCACCATATGTTGAATGCCTTTGGCTAAGGCTTCTGCATACACTAAATAAGCAGTATCGCCTACCACCTCTTGGTATTTACATAACATAAAGATCGCAGCGGCATTGGCACCTAATTTGATTTCTAAGTCATCTTCTTTACCATCAATCATAAAGGCTTTTTGATCGACTTCTTTATAAAATGTTTCTATAGCATAATGAATGGCTTGCTTAATTTTGGGTAAATAGGCCTGATTATATTCAACCTCTAAAGTTTCAATTAAGGCATATACAGCTGTACAGTGCCTTACCGTATTATAGCTCTTGATTTGGTTGGCATAAGCTGGAAAGTAGCCATAAATAAAACTGCCATCTGCTTGAATCTCGCCATGGAGAAATTTGGCATTTTTAACAACCATATCTTGAATATCTGCCCGTCTATCTGTCGTTTGATAACGTACACCGTTGGCTGTACCTGTTGATTGTAATGGTAAAAATTGACCATTTTCATAAAAACAGCTTAAGGTATCAAAGACCCAAACTTTTTTAATTTTTGCTAATTCAAATTGAGTTTTGAGCTGTGGATATTTTTTCTTAATCGCAGTATTGAGGTTTTTTTCATCAAAAAAATTGGGCTTATTATAAACCAAGCCTTTAATTATAGCTTTGCCATAAATTTCTTGCTCTAAAAAACAAACATTAAATTTTCCATCAAAACTAATACCTTTACGATAATGGTTGTTATGCGGTTGGTGATGCACTTCATCAACTACGCTTGACCAAGCTTTCTCTTCGATATTAACCGCAATATCAAATTTTAAAAATTCAGGCAATTCGCGATTTTTTTCAAATTGTTGGTCAATATATTTCAGCACGCGTTTAATCAATACTTGTGGTTCTGGGTCAGAACTTGACCAGACTTTGCAACGCTGTTTTGTAGAACCATAAGAAAAAAACAAAGTATACAAGGCTTGTTTTTGCAATAAAAAACTCTCAAGCAACCATGATTTTAGTTTTTCTTTAAAGCTAAGCACATGGGAGAAATTTTTAAGCGTTACAGGAGTCATGGGCAGGTTACCTAATATTTTTATACGTACATTTTAGATAAATATAGCATAAACAAGAATAGTCACATAATTAAAAAAATTAGTCTTATCCATAAAAAAAGAGGCTCTTACGAGCCTCTTTTAATACATTGAGTTTATATTAAATTAGAACAAAATCTGCTGGTTTTGTAGTAAATCATCTAAAGTAATTGCGGATTGTTGGTTGGTTAGTAGTAATACATTTGCCGAAGTACCACTACCAACACCATCACGATCAATAGAAACAGCGACAGTTTTACTTGCTGCATCATAAGTTAATTCTACATAATCGGCTAAATCATCTGCTCGCACTGGACCTAATAATGCCGATACATCAATGATATCACCTTGTAGCAAACTAAAGTCAGTCCAAGTATCTACACCGTTACCACCTGTTGCATCTGCATTGTCCAACAAGTCAAATACCACTGTATCAGCGCCTGCACCACCCGTGATTATGTCGTTACCAGCACCACCATTAATGTAGTCGTTACCAGCACCGCCATTAATGGTGTCCTCACCAGCACCACCACGGATAATGTCATTACCATTTCCGCCTTTTAAAGTGTCATTACCACCTAAACCATACAGGTGAACGTTTGTAGTACTTGCAGAGAAGTCAAGATTATCAGCAGCAGTAGTACCTTCTTTAACAGGATTCACATCACCTTTAAGCAAGTCACCTAGTAAACCTACATCAGCCAGTTTTGTATTGGTGTAAGATTTACTAATATTTCTGCTATCAGTAGCTGTAATGGTTAAATTTGAAAGTAGAGATAATGACAATGCATCTCCTAACAGACCACCAGACATTGTGACAGATGCCAAGAACTCATTAATCTGTAAATTATCTAAAGTACCACCACCGGTTTTAGTAATCTCAATTGTAGCGGGTCTACCTAATATACCAAGTACTTGTAATATGCTGGTTTTAGCTTCAACTGTGTAACCAAACAAATTTTTTAATGTTTCAGAATAATTAAATTCCTCTCCACCTAAGCTAAGTGCGCTATTTAACTCAATAAACACTTTAGTCAAATCGTTATTTGGGTCTGCTGCTACAAACACTTGTTTATCTAGCTCAATCAAGCCAGCAACGTTTGCACCTACTATACCTAACAATGAATTGTCAGCTGAAACTGCAAATGGATCCGAATTTTGGGCATTTATTGAAACATTAAACTCTTCAGTTGTAATATTTCCTGCTAAATCAGCAACACTCACAGTGTAGGTATATTGACCTGGTATTAACGTCGAATCTGCAGTGTAGTTCCAATTACCATCCGCATCAGCAGTAACCTCTGTTGATACTGTATATGGCGTATCTGTTGAAGTGACTACTTTTGTGAGTAATATGCTCACCGTGGCACCTGGTGCAGCTGTACCATATAGCTCTGGTGTTTGATCATCTGTAGTACCACCATTGCCAATATGACCTTGTGAACTACCCAAATTATCAAACACACCAAAGACTGTTAGATCTGGAGCTGTTTGATCAACAACTAGACTTGCATAAGAAGCAACCGAACTTACACTTCCAGCCCAGTTGGTTTGACGCACTTGAATAGTAGAAGCTGCATAGGTTCCTTCAGGAACGGTGAAGCTGTCGCCAAAACCTTGTTGCCAAGTCATACCACCATTGGTGCTATATTCCCATGTTGCGCCAATCTCAAGACCCAAGATATTCATTTGGCCATTTTGAGTAATGCCATCAGATACACCCGTATCTTCTGCAAGCTCCATGGTTAAGCTATCTGCAACAAAGTCACCAATATTAATGGTTAATGTCGCGTTTGATGTGGTTATTCCGTTCGAGATAGTGTAAGCAAACTCATCTGATTGACCAACAGGGTTACCTTGTAGCAAGTTAACAGTATATGAGTAACTACCATTTGGATTCATAGTCAAGACACCATATTGTCCCTCAACTGTAATGCGTCCACTCAGTGAATCTACAACTTGCCCATTGACCGCTGTCACAGTTGTGTTGTTGGTCATAAAGTCATTTAGTAGCACATCACCTTGTAAATTATCATTTTCAAAGCCAAATTGAGTCACCACAGTAGTGATATTAGTGACTTCTAAAAGACTCAAAGTATTATTAACAAGAGCTTCTGTGACAGCATCTAGAACATCATCAACAAGGCCTACAGCACCAACACTATTTAAAATAGATACAATTGGTTGAAGGATTTGATCAATACCTAGACCATTTACCGCACCCAATAATGGTGTAAGTAGACCAACAACAACCGGGCCTAACGAACCCAAGGCTGATCCAACAGCATCTAAAACGAGTTGTTGGTTATCATGTCCAAGTACGACACCATCTTGAGCAAGATCTGCAAGAGTAAGCGAACCGACTAACTGAGAGATTGCACTTTCGTCATTTACTACCAATACACGATAGTCACCTGCTTCAAGTCCAGTCACTGTTGTACCTAAAGCACCACCATCTGTTAGACCTAAAAGCGGAATACCCAACAAATCAGCAGCAAGTGGATTATCAGAAGTCATAGCACGATGTACAATATTTCCTTCTGAGTCAAACACATAGATTTGGACAGCTTGTGCAATCGACAGTAAAGATACCTGATTAATTACAATATCTAAATTACCTAAGCCATTTGCACCCACAGTCACCAGTTGACCATTGGCTTGTGCTTGCTCAGGTGTTGGTACTTGATTGCCTTCAAGTAAGCCAAGGATTTGTAAGTCTGTCTGAGACAACTCTGTCTCGCTAAGAAATTCTACACCCAGTAAATCAAGATCCTGCTGATTAGGTACAGCAATTGGACCAAGCACATCAAGACGACTTTGCAAGTCTTGTTGAGTCTGATCTTGTGGTAAAGCATTTACTGCCACTTGGGCTGCATTGTAAGTTGATTCAGCTTCTGCACCAGCAACCTCAATCATTGCCTGTTCTTGCGGTGTAATCACACCATCTACGATTGCCTGTGCAATCATATCTTCAGCCGCTTGGTGTTTGCTTTCAGCTTCTACCACCAAGGCTTGTGCTGCAGCGATTAAATCAGCTTCAACACCATCATCCACACCATTGCTGTTGGCATCGTTCACA
>NZ_CANQLZ010000048.1 GCF_947624825.1 uncultured Acinetobacter sp. | reverse complement strand
ACACATCTGAAAATATCGAAAAAGAAACTACAGCCCTAGAATCTGAATAAATAATATCCAAATTAAACACTTATTAGGGTGTGTCCTCATTTGATGTACATATTTCATTCTTCTCATCTATTCAATTAAAATATCTTATATCTTCCTTCTAAAATTAAGTTTTCCAACATGTCACGCAGAGTCATTACTGATGAAATTTGGGCACAAATCCAAAATACCATGCAATTTTATGGCTGCTACCGCTCACGTAATAGCAAAAATATCATGGAAGCCATTTTGTGGAAACTTCGAACAGGTGCGCCTTGGCGTGATATTCCTGAGGATCTTTGTCCATGGCAAACAGCCTACAACCGTTTCAATCGTTGGGCGAGTAAAGGGCTATGGGAGAATTTTTTTTAAAACTACGAGGCATCTTGGATAAAGAATGGGTCTTCATTGACGGAAGCTACATTCGCGCGCATCAGCATGCAAGTGGAGCTCGGCGTGGTGAAGATAGAGCAATTGGAAGATCAAGAGGCGGAGCGACTACAAAGATTCACCTTGCCGTCGATGCGCATGGACATCCGATTGATTTTGAAATCACTGGGGGTGAAGTCCACGACAGTCAAGTTGCAAGTGACTTGATTGAGTTGGTAGGTGAAGCCGACTATTTAATTGCAGATAAAGGTTATGATTCAGAGCATATTCGTGAAGTCGCTCGTAATCATAGGATGACTCCTATTATTCCAAGAAAATCAAACAGCAAAAAACCAAATATAGACTTTGATCACTACCTCTATCGTCTAAGGCATCTTGTTGAAAATGCCTTTGCCCGATTAAAGCATTTTCGTGGTATTGCCACTCGTTTTGAAAAGTTGGCTCGTAATTATAAGTCCATGTTGTTCTTGGCTTGTTTGTTTATTTGGTGCAAAGCCAAATGAGGACACGCCCTAGAAATACTTAATTTATCAAATGTTGATTGCTTTTTTGTCTAAATAATAAACAATAATTAAAAATAACTAATACTATCAATTAAATAAAATCAATTTTGTATCTTGGATTAATACAGTTTAGTTGTTAAATCAGGTATGACGCCACTTTAAAATACTCAGTTTTCACCCGTTTTAAAATTAATTGAGCTTTAATTTTGAGCCTGCAGCTATAAAAAACATCATCAATTAAAGATTATTTTGGCATTTTGCTTAAGTTACGCTTGAATTTTTAGCCCCTGCCCCGATTTCTATAAACAATCATGAAATTTATCAAACTCATGGCAGTTCAGAGTTAACAGAGTTAGAGCTGATGCCAAAGGACTGTACATGTTTAAGAACCCATTTAAACGGAGTAAATCAATGGCGACTGAGCAAAACCAACAAGCTCAAGATCTTGAGCAAGAGCAAACAGAAAACAATACAGCTCAAACTCAGACAGAATCTGAGCAGGCTGAAGTTACCGTTGAATCTTTACAAGCACAAATTGATCAACTTGAAGGCGATCTAAAGCTTGAAAAAGCACGTACTGCAAATGCAGTATATGAAGCACAAAAAAGTGTTGAGCGTATTCAACGTGAATCTGAAAAGCATAAAGATGCTGTACTAGAAAAATTTGCCAAAGAATTGCTCGATACTGTAGATAACCTAGAACGTGCTATTGCTGCGGTAGGTGAAGAAAAAACACCTCTTTCTGAAGGTGTTGAATTAACGCTTAAAGGTCTACTGAATACTTTAGAGAAATTTGGTGTTGTGGTTGTTGATACAGCAAGTGGTTTTAATGCAGATTTACATCAAGCAGTAGGTATTGATCCAAATGCCAAAGCCAATGAAATTGGTACAGTACTGCAAAAAGGCTACAGCCTAAAAGGTCGTTTATTACGTCCTGCAATGGTTATGGTTGGCGCTTAAAGTTAAAAAATTCGAGAGCTTATAAATTTTTTTAATCATTTTACTTGAAAAAAAATGATTGGCTCTCATATCGAATAGCAAGTGAAACATCACAATAGAATTTTTGAGGAAACATCCAAATGGCTAAAATCATTGGTATTGATTTAGGTACAACAAACTCTTGCGTCGCAGTACTTGAAGGCGACACAGTTAAAGTAATCGAAAACGCTGAAGGCGCGCGCACAACTCCATCGATTATTGCGTATAAAGATGGCGAGATTCTTGTGGGTCAATCTGCTAAGCGTCAAGCAGTAACCAATCCAAAAAATACATTGTTCGCGATCAAGCGTTTAATTGGTCGTAAGTACCAAGACCAAGCAGTTCAAAAAGACATCGGTCTTGTACCTTACAAAATCATCAAAGCAGACAATGGTGATGCTTGGGTTGATGTAAACGATAAAAAATTAGCGCCACAACAAATCTCTGCTGAAATCTTGAAAAAGATGAAGAAAACAGCTGAAGATTACCTAGGCGAAACAGTGACTGAAGCGGTAATTACCGTTCCTGCTTACTTCAATGATGCACAACGTCAAGCAACGAAAGATGCAGGTAAAATTGCAGGCTTAGAAGTTAAACGTATCATTAACGAACCTACAGCTGCGGCTTTAGCGTTTGGTATGGACAAAAAAGAAGGCGACCGCAAAATCGCAGTTTACGATTTAGGTGGTGGTACTTTTGACGTATCAATCATTGAAATTGCTGACCTTGATGGCGACCAACAAATCGAAGTGTTATCTACCAACGGTGATACATTCTTAGGTGGTGAAGACTTTGACAACGCGTTAATTGAATTCTTAGTAGAAGAATTCAAGAAAGAGCAAAGCGTAAACTTAAAACAAGATCCGCTTGCACTACAACGTTTAAAAGAAGCTGCTGAGAAAGCGAAGATCGAACTTTCTTCTTCGAATGCAACTGAAATTAACCTTCCATACATCACAGCTGATGCGACTGGTCCTAAACACTTAGTGATCAACGTAACACGTGCCAAATTAGAAGGCTTGGTTGCTGATTTAGTTGAACGTACGATTGAGCCATGTAAGATTGCACTGAAAGATGCTGGTCTTTCAACTTCAGATATCTCTGATGTGATTTTGGTTGGTGGTCAATCTCGTATGCCACTTGTACAACAAAAAGTACAAGAATTCTTTGGTCGCGAGCCACGTAAAGACGTAAACCCTGACGAAGCTGTAGCGATGGGTGCTGGTATTCAAGGTGCGGTACTTTCAGGTGACAAAACTGACGTACTACTTCTTGATGTAACTCCACTTACGCTTGGTATTGAAACCATGGGTGGCGTGTTAACAGCGATCATTGAGAAAAATACGACGATTCCTGCGAAGAAATCTCAAGTGTTCTCAACAGCTGCTGACAACCAACCTGCTGTAGACATTTCGGTTTACCAAGGTGAACGTAAAATGGCGCAGCAAAACAAACTGTTAGGTAACTTCCAATTAGGTGACATTCCACCTGCGCCACGCGGTGTGCCACAAATTGAAGTGTCTTTTGACATCAATGCTGATGGTATCTTAAAAGTATCTGCAAAAGACAAGAGCACAGGTAAAGAGCAATCAATTCAGATTAAAGCAAACTCAGGTTTATCTGATGCTGAAATCGAAGCAATGATTAAAGATGCTGAAGCGAATGCTGAAGAAGACCGTAAATTTGAAGAGCTTGCAAAAGCACGTAATGAAGCAGATGCTTTAGTTGCTTCTTCACAAAAAGCGGTGAAAGACCTTGGCGAACAAGTAACAGCTGATGAAAAAACTGCAGTTGAAACCGCAGTTTCTGAACTTGAAGCTTCTACAAAAGAAAATGATGTAGAAGAGATCAAGGCGAAAACTGAAGCGTTGCAAAACATCATCATGCCGATTACTCAACGTGCCTATGAAGCAGCTCAAGGCCAAGGTGGCGCGCAAGGCTTTGATCCAAATGCATTCGGTGGCGATGCAGGTCAACAAAAAGCAGATGACGGCGTTGTAGATGCTGAATTCAAAGAAGTAAAAGACGACAAAAAATAATTTGTCTGATTAGAAAAAACCGCGCGCAAGCGCGGTTTTTTTTATTTAATGTTGAATATTTTCAGCTAAAGTAACTAAAAAAGAGTATCTATTGTGCTGCGGATTGTTGTTTTACTTGGACTGATGGTTTTTGCTTTAGGCTTGTTTTACCAAAATTTCAATTATCCACACTTAAGATTTGTTCCAATCACTGAGCGTTTGCTTGCACCATTTGATCTACACATTCGTTACCGGATTGGAGAGCTTGATCCACGCTTTGGACTGAGTCACGCTGAGGTAAAACAACTGGCTCTAGAAGCTACTCAAATTTGGCAACAAGCGGATAAAAATATTTTCGTTTATGATCCTGATGCACGCTTAGTTATTGATTTTATTTATGATCAGCGTCAAATACATACTCAAACTCGGCTACAGCAACATGCAGACATTGAACAGCAGCAACAATTGTGGCAACAACGCCATCAGCAACTGCAAACCATGCGACAACAGCTGAGTCAACTAGAACAACAACTTAAACAAAAACAGGATGTACTTAATCAAGCCACAACTTATTATAACCAGCAGGTGCAAGCGATTAATCAACAAGGTGGTGCCTCGCCTGAGCAACGTCATGTCTTGGAACAGCAGCGTCTTTATCTGAGTCAGCAACGACAATTATTTAACCAAGATATTGCCATTCATAGCAGTAAAATTGAAACACTCAACCAAGAAGTGAATCGACTTAATACTTTAAATCAGCAGCTTTCTCAGCAAATTTCAGCTTTTAATCGACAATTTGTAGGCAAGCAATTTGATAAAGGCATTTTCAATGGCAAGCAAATTATTATTTATGAGTTTAGCTCTATCGAAGATTTACGTTTAACCTTGGCACACGAATTTGGCCATGCACTCGGACTTGGCCATCATGATGATCCTTATGGCTTAATGTATCCAATTTTACAAAAGCAAACGCTGGATAATTTTCAGCTCAGTAATGCTGACTTTGCTTTACTAGAATCTAAATTTTAACTATGCAAATTCCTTATTTTTTTTAGGCGTATTTTTTATAATCTAAAACAAATTCAAGCATTTCATGTTATTGTGATGTTTCAATGAGAACAATATATCTTTGGAGCGTCTTGTGAGTTACTACCATATTCTGATTGAAGCCAATGACCATATCAGCACTGTTGAAGAAACTCGCGATATTGAAATCTTCGATATTGTTGAAATCGGCCCATATTTGCACGCCATTTTATTGCCTTACTTGAATGAGCAAATTTTAGAACTTGAAGATGATAATATTGAGTTTAAAGATGTATTGCATTTACAAGTGAAGCAAACCTTGTTGCCAATTAAGGATTTGATTGAAGAAGAACAACGCCAACTCCCAAGCGATACTGATATCACCATGAGCGCTTATGAGATTTTTAATAATCGTAATTTAAGTCAAGATGTGACTACAATTATCTTTGATTTGCTTGACGCTGTTAAATTGACTGATTAAGCCTATATCAAAAAAGGTCTGTAAAAACAGACCTTTTTTTATGTCTCAAAATTAACGCATTACAGCGCGTGCATGATCTTGACGCAAAGCCTGTAAGATCTTCTGCCCTGCTCGACCTGTTTGCGCTAAACCTAAACGTGCTTGCTCAAGCATAATCGCTTTACGGGTTTTATCGCCTATCAAACCATCTGCTGCACCAATATCGTAACCGCGTGCCAACAACATAGTTTGAATTTCACGACGCTCTAGACGTGACGTTCCAGCATCATCAGTTGGCCATGCTTGTGTAAAGCCATTTCCACCTTTGATTCGATCAGATAAATGTGCAATGGCTAAGGCATAGCTTTCGGCAGCATTATAGGCATAAATGGCATCAAAGTTTTTAAACACCAAGAAAACAGGACCGTTAGCACCAGCAGGTGCCATTAAGCCAGCTTGGGACATCGTGGTTAAATTACCTTGCAGTAAAGATGTACCATCAGCACGCACGACACCACGGTCTAGCCAATGTTGTAGAGATTTTTTATTGCGACGCCCTTCATTGCTTATTGACATACCCACAGGTACTTTGACTTCAAAGCCCCATGGCTGCCCTGTTTGCCAACCACGTTTTTTTAAGAAATTGGCTGTAGAAGCTAAAGCATCGGTAGTACTTGAAACTAAATTACGACGACCATCGCCATCAAAATCCACCGCGAGTTCTTCATAAGTGCTTGGCATAAATTGGGTATGTCCAAATGCGCCCGCCCACGAACCTTTTAGTTGCTCATAACTGACATCACCACGTTGTAAAATTCGCATGGCTGCAAAAAACTCACCACGGAAATAACTTTGACGACGTCCCTCACAGCTTAATGTACCCAAAGCTTGCAATAATGGATAACGACCTGAAATATCACCATAGTTACTTTCGACACCCCACACAGCCACCACCACATTTGCTGGTACACCGTAAGCAGCTTCTACACGATTAAGCACAGCCTGATGCTGATTGAGTTTTTGCTGCCCTAATTGCACACGCTCGTCATCCACCAAACCTGATAAGTAATCCCAAATTGGAGTAGAAAACTCAGGCTGATAATTCAGGCGTTCAATTACTGAATAATCGGGGGTCAAATTTTGCCGATAACGATCATACGTTACAGCATGTACGCCTTTAGCAATGGCTTGGCTACGTAAATTATTTAAACAACTTTGAAAATTATTATTTGGATTATAATTTGCCACTGTCGGCGCTGGCGTAACTGAAACAGGCTTGCCATTGATGAGCAAATCAGCTTGAGCCGTCATTGCCAAAGTGACTGCGCCTAAAAGCAAAGCGATGCGCTGCATAAGTTCCCTTTTTTAAATTTAAATTTTATTTACCTTAGCATTTTGATTCAAAAATTAAAGCCATATTGGGTAAATTTAAATTCATTTCAACTATTTAAATTCAAAACCTAATCAAGCACCAAATAAAAAACGAAGTTTTAAATTTAAAAATCAAAAAATAAATCAATATTTTGATTTTTAAGAAATATTTTTTAAATTTATATCATGTAATTTAAATTTGAAGTACCCCTTTTAAAGGGTTTTCTGTTGATAAGTCTATGGATGATTGCGTGGATAAGTATAAAAAATCTGCTTTATAGATATATTTTTTTGTTTTAAATTTAAAAAAATGGTTTAAGTCACTAATAAAAAAATTCTGCGAGAAAAATATAAAACCAAACTGTGTGCCTATCCAAGGATAGCGCATTCTGCATGAGTTTTTTGCATAAAAAAAGCGATCCTCTTAAGAATCACTTTTTTCTTGGACATTGAGCAGCTTAGATGTTCATATCTTCGCTTAATGCTAATGGGTTTGGTAAGATTTTCGCAAGTTGACGGCATAAGGTCGTCAATTGTGCTGTATCGTTTGGCATTAAAGTAATATGACCAATTTTACGACCTTCACATTCTGACTTATTATAAAGATGCAAATGCGCACCTTCTAATGCCAATACATCTTCAGACTTTGGATGCTGACCAATGATATTGACCATCACGGTTGGGCGTACAATCGCAGTAGAACCTAGTGGTAAGCCTGCAACTGCACGGATATGGTTTTCAAATTGTGAACATACCGCACCTTCAATCGACCAATGCCCTGAATTGTGCACACGCGGCGCCATTTCATTGGCATATAGGCCTTTGTCAGTCACAAACAATTCTAAAGTTAATACACCGACGTAATTTAAATGATTTAACAAACGCGTGATGTAATCTTCAGCTACAGGCTGTAAATCGGTGCTGTTTGGCGCAGGCACGATCGAATGCGACAAAATACCATGGTGATGATGATTTTCAGCCAATGGCCAAGTTTTTACTTCACCATTTTGACCACGCACGGCAATAATTGACACTTCACGTGAGAACGTCACAAAACTTTCTGCAATCAGTTCACCCGCAGGGCCTAATTCTGCCCATGCTTGTTCAATTTGATCTGCACTGCGTAATACAAATTGCCCTTTACCATCGTAACCGCCACGTGAAGTTTTCAGTACGATTGGTAAGCCTAAAGTTGCAACTGCAGTATGCAATTCTTCTAAAGAAGTAACCGCTTTATAAGGTGCTACAGGAATTTCGAGTTCATCAAACAAGGCTTTTTCAGATAAGCGATGTTGTGCAATGGCGAGTGCCTGACGTGGTGGATGCAAATCTTTTTGTGCAATTAATGCATCAACATCAGCAAGCGGTGTGTTTTCAAACTCAAGGCTAAATACGTCAGCACTTTGAATAAAGTTTTGTAAACCGTTTGCAGCTTGGGTTGAATACACTTGACCGAGTGCCGCAGATGGACAATCTGTACTTGCTTCAAAAAAGGTACATTTAAGATTAAGTGGCAATGCAGCTTGTGCCATCATGCGACCGAGCTGTCCACCACCAAAAATACCAATGGTTTTGTTCATTAGAGACTGCCCCGTTTTATGCCTGACCCGGAATATTTTTACTCGCGACTTTTTCAGTTTGCGCTGCACGGAAATCTGCTACATTTTTAGCGATATCAGCACGAGTTAAGCCAAGAATTTGCGCTGCCATAATTGCCGCATTGGTTGCACCTGCAGGACCAATTGCCAATGTACCCACTGCAATACCTGCTGGCATTTGTACGATAGATAGCAATGAATCCACACCGTTTAAGATGGATGATTTCACAGGAACACCTAATACAGGTAAATCAGTTTTAGCGGCACACATACCTGGTAAATGTGCTGCGCCACCTGCGCCTGCAATGATCACTTGAATACCACGATCACGCGCTTGTTCTGCATATTCAAATAGACGGTCTGGGGTACGGTGTGCAGAAACAACTTCGGCTTCGAAAGGTACACCAAGCTGCTTAAGCATATTGGCAGTGTGTTCTAAAGTTGCCCAATCTGATTGAGAACCCATGATAATTCCAACTAAAGGAGCATCTTGTGTAGCAGCCGCATTCATTGCAAATATTCCAACTGAAGTAAGGAAAAGACAGATCTTGGATCGGTATCCAAGCTCTTATGAATCAATGTGCATTATAGCCTTAAAATGCCAATGACCAAAATTTAACGCCTAAAGCAAGCGCGGATTTTTAATATTTTTTCCTTAAACTTAGATTTTTTATTAAGAATTAATTTTAGATAAAAATTATTGGCCACGAAACACAAAATAAACGCAGCCGCATAAACACAATGCCGCCCATAGATAATCCAACTTAAACGGTTGCTTAAATAAAAAAATCATAAAAGGCACAAAGACCAATAAAGTTACCACTTCTTGAGTAATTTTCATTTCACCCACTACCCAACCTTGCTGTGCAAGTAACTTCGTGGCTGGAATCATTAAACTATATTCAAACAGCGCAATCATCCAACTCAATAAAATCGCCTGCCACATGGGCGCATCTTGTGGTAAAAATTTTAAATGGCCATACCAAGCCAAAGTCATAAAACAGTTGGCAATAATTAATAACATTAAAGGCAGTAACATGAGTTTTTCTAGCTGGTCAAGAAAGCCTGTAGTGTAATTTTTTTTATTCAGATACTAAATGACTAGCGCGATTTTTTTCATTTTAGCACAACAAGAAAAACTATCTTTTCATCATCAGCCTTGCTATGGTTTGAGACATTCTATTATTCCAACACAGCACTAAGCTTGTGTATAAAACGCACTGGAGTTAAGCGTATGCATCTGCATATTTTGGGTATTTGCGGCACTTTTATGGGCTCGTTGGCACTACTTGCACGCGACCTTGGGCACACGGTGACTGGCTCGGATCAAAATGTTTATCCACCAATGTCGACCCAACTTGAAAATGCAGGCATCACCTTAATGCAAGGCTACGACCGCAGTCATTTACAACCGCATCCTGATTTAGTGATTGTGGGCAATGCCATGAAACGCGGCATTGATGCAATTGAATATATGCTTAATGCAGGTTTACCGTATATTTCAGGGCCACAATTTTTAGCCGACCATGTGCTACAAGGCAAACATGTCTTAGGCGTGGCAGGCACACATGGTAAGACGACTACCACCACGATGCTCGCTTGGGTACTGGATCAAGCAGGTTTAGAACCCGGCTTTTTAATTGGTGGTGTACCGCTTGGTTTTTCACAAAGCGCACGTTTAGGGGCGGGTAAATATTTTTGTGTAGAAGCCGATGAATATGATTCCGCTTTTTTTGATAAGCGTTCTAAGTTCGTGCATTACCATCCTAAAACGGCCATTTTAAATAACTTAGAATTTGACCATGCCGATATCTTTGATGATCTAGCGGCCATTCAAAAACAATTCTATCATTTAGTGCGTACCATTCCATCTGAAGGTCGCATTATTGCTCCCATTACCGAAACTAATATTGATGAAGTCCTCGAGATGGGTTGTTGGACACCTGTAGTCCGTACCTCTTTAGATGCTAACCCAAAATCTCAATTGTATGCTGAACAATTAGCAGCAGATGGTTCACACTTTAAAGTGATACAACACGGCGTTATTAAAGGTGAAGTAAAGTGGAATATGACAGGGCAGCACAGTGTTGCCAATGCCTTAGCGACCATTGCTGCAGCTGAACATGTCGGTGTATCAATTGAAGTGGCGTGTGAAGCCTTATCTAATTTTGGTGGTGTAAAACGCCGTATGGAATTACTGGGCACTGTACGCGGCATTGAAGTCTATGATGACTTTGCCCATCATCCAACCGCGATTGACACAACACTTGAGGGTGCACGCAAACGTTTAGGCGAACGTAAACTTTGGGCGATTATTGAACCGCGCTCCAACACCATGCGTATGGGCAGTCATAAAGATGGCTTGGCACATTCAGCCCGCCTTGCTGATGAAGTGATCTGGTATCAACCTGAAGGTTTAGATTGGGATTTACAACCGGTGATTAATGCTGCGACTAATCAAGCACAAATTGCTCGCTCATTAGACGACATTATTAACAAAATTAGCCAAGAAGCAGGCGAGGGCGACGCCGTGGTGATTATGTCGAATGGCGGTTTTGGGGGCTTACATCAAAAACTTATCACAGCGTTAAAGGCTTAAAACTAAAATGATTGAACAGCCCGCCACTGCGGGCTTTTTTTTATGTATGAAAATTGCTGAATTTAGACAGAATGTCACTTTTATTTGTTAGTCTAAAGTCTGTCTATAAAATATACAAAAAGGATAATCACAATGACAACAATGAAAGCCATGGTGTATTACGGCGAAAATGATATTCGTTTTGAAGAACGTGCCAAGCCACAAATTTTAGCGCCAACAGATGCCGTGATTAAACTGACCAAAGTCACCATTTGTGGTACAGATTTAGGCATTTGGAAAGGTAAGAATCCTGAAATTGAACAAACTGCCATTGAAAAAGAAGGTTCTTTTAATGGACGTATTCTTGGGCATGAAGGTATTGGAATTGTTGAAGAGGTTGGTTCAGCGGTCAAGAATTTTAAACAAGGTGACAAGGTCATTGTCTCTTGTGTCAGCCGCTGTGGGACCTGTGAAAATTGTCAAAAACAATTGTATGCACATTGCCGCAACGAAGGCGGTTGGATTATGGGCTATATGATTGATGGCACGCATGCCGAATATGTACGCACCCCATTTGCCGATACTTCACTGTATTTATTACCTGAAGATTTAAATGAAGATGTTGCTGTATTCTTATCTGACATTCTACCCACTTCACATGAAATTGGTGTGCAATATGGCGATGTCAAACCGGGGGACAATATTGCCATTGTTGGTGCAGGCCCAATTGGTATGAGCTGTTTACTCACTGCGCAGTTTTATTCACCTGCCAATATTATTATGGTGGATATGGACGATAATCGCCTTGAGTTTGCCAAAAACATTGGTGCAACTCATACCGTCAATTCAAGTAAAGAAGATGCCATCCAACGTATTTTAGAGATTACCGATGGACGTGGTGTCGATTGTGCCATTGAAGCGGTAGGCGTTGAACCCACATGGAATATTTGCCAACATGTAGTTAAAGAAGGAGGGCACATTGCCAATGTCGGTGTGCATGGTAAAGCTGTAAACTTTGAACTGAATAAGCTTTGGATTAAAAACCTCACTATTACCACAGGCTTGGTCAATGCCAATACCACAGGAATGCTATTAAAAACATGCTGCTCAGGTAAATTGCCATTAGACAAGTTGGCCACGCATCATTTTAAATTTGCAGATTTTGAAAAGGCCTATGATGTGTTTAAGCATGCTGCCGATGAAAAAGCCATGAAAGTCATGATTGATATTTAATTCCAATCATTCAATAAAAGGCCTGCTTATGCAGGCTTTTTTTATGCAGCAACATCGTTAAATGCGGTTGGCTCACGTTTAAACATCACCACCACATAAGAACAAGTGGGTACAATTTTGACAGATTTTTCACGGGCAAAATCAGCCAAATGATCAAGTAATTTGCGTGCCACACCTTGACCACGTAATGAATCATCTACCCATGTATGATCGGCTATAATGGTTTGATCATCACGCCATAGATAACTAATTTCAGCGATGCGTTGGCCTGCATCATTATTTAAAAAGAATTCACCTTTTGTTGCATTATCTTGATGTTCAAAGTTCATACTTGATCCTATTTTTATGCTGTTCAATTACTTTAACATATGTACTTAACTACTTAAGCGATAAAAAGACCATGTGCTTTTACGCAATATATACACGCTCAGCACAGCATAAAAATTGTGCTTGATATTAAAATATGGCATACTGGACACATATTTAAGCCTCGCTTAAAACAAAATTTATTTGAACAAGGGGAGTAGCCTCCTCCAAACCATAATTGTTATTGAGTTATGGTGTCAGACTATCGTCATTACACTTTGCAAAAAGTCGGTATCTGAGCATCTTAGAGTTTAAGATGTAGGCAAGACCTTGATCATGTTGTTATAGACAAATTGTGTCTGGCAACTGGTCAAGGTTTTTTTATGGCCGATTGCTAGATGTGGAGAATACACATGGAAACTATCGGCAATACATGGTTGTACTTAGCCTTCTTTGGCTTAGTCACCATTATGCTTATTATTGACTTTTTAGGCTTTCGCCAAACCCAAGGTCAAGACGTTAAAATTAAAACTGCTGCGTATTGGAGTATTGCTTGGGTCTCGGTTGCCGCACTATTTGGTGGCGGACTGTGGCTGTACTTACAACAAACCGCAGGTGTTACCATTGCCAACGCTAAAGTAATGGAATACTTTGCAGGTTATTTACTGGAAAAATCACTTGCCGTTGATAACGTATTTGTTTGGCTGATGATCTTTGCCGCTTTTGCTATTCCACCTGCCTTACAACGTCAATTACTGCTGTATGGTGTATTGGGCGCGATTATTTTACGTACCATCTTCATTTTTATTGGCGCATGGTTTGTACAAGAATTCTCTTGGGTACTGTATATCTTTGGTGCGTTCTTGGTCTATACCGGCTTCAAGTTCTTAAAAGGGCAGGACGAAGAAGAAACCAATATCGAAGATATGGCGATCTTAAAATTCTTACGTAAGCGTATGCGTATTACCCCACAAATGCATGGCGATAAATTCTTTGTGCGCCAAAATGGTGTGTTATGGGCAACGCCATTGTTTTTGGTGTTAATTTTAGTTGAAGCATCAGACGTTATTTTTGCAGTCGATTCTATCCCTGCAATCTTTGCGGTAACCTCAGATCCGTTTATTGTACTTACAGCCAATTTAATGGCAATTTTAGGTCTACGTGCCATGTTCTTCTTGCTCTCTGGCGCAGCATCTAAAATGCATTACTTGCCTTATGGTTTAGGCATTATCTTGTTGTTTATCGGCTTTAAGATGCTAATGCTTGATGTATTCCATATGCCAATTTGGATTTCGTTAAGCTTTATTGTGATCGTGCTTGCTGTAACTGCATGGTTATCGGTTCGTCACAGTAAACGTCAAGAATTATCATAAGTCTGCCTCTAAAAAGCCCGACACTGTTCGGGCTTTTTTAATGGAAAAATCTTCTATTTTGAGCATAAACGTGCTGTACTTTAATTGAGCAAATACCTATGCTTGATGTTTCTAAATTAAAAATTTAAACACAAGGGTTAAGCCAATGCGCAGCAAAACATTAACGTTGGTCGTTGTACCTGTATTATTGGCTGCCTGTAGCAACTCTGGTCGTTTACAACAAGATGTTTATAATGATCAATACAACTGTAGCCAAGATTGGGATCGTAATTTGTGCGAGCCTTATAACAGCACCAGTTCCTATCAAACCGCATCTAGCAATTATCAAATTTTTTATATTGGTCCACAGTATTACAGCAATAACCGTAAAGTGAAATATTTAGGGCGTACCTTAACTGCCACAGGTTCACGTCATATTCATCAACCGGTATTTTCCCAACAGGTTTTTAAACAAGCCAAATCTAAACCCATTCGCCGTGGTGGTTTTGGTCGTTCAACAGGTGGTTCATCTTTTGGAGGCTAAAGCATGAAACGAGTCATTTTACCCGCCCGTGATGATTGGCAAGCGCAGCATCGTGCTATTGGTTTTGATTATTTTGACTTGGCTTCACGTGATGGCTCGATGTATTGGTCAGAAGGTGTAGCCTACGAGTTTAGTTTAAAAGAAATTGAACGTCTTGAAGATGCCAGCAATGAACTGCATGCCATGTGTTTAGACGTTGTGGCAGATTTGGTCAAACGTGGCAACTATCCTGATTATTTTCATCTTCCGCGCGCAGCAATTGCTTGTATTGAAGACTCTTGGCGTAAACAAAGCCCAATGTTGTATGGTCGTTTTGATTTTGCTTATGATGGTCAAAACATCAAAATGCTAGAATACAATGCCGATACCCCTACAGGCTTATTAGAAGCCTCTGTGGCGCAGTGGCATTGGTTAGAACAAGTGGCCCATATTCCCAATCGCAATCAATTTAATAGTATTCACGAAGCTTTAATTGCACGCTGGCAACAGTTATATGTGCAAGGGCAGCATGTACATTTTACCGCCTGCCAAACAGCAGGTCGTGAAGATTGGGGTAATTTAGAATACTTAATGGACACTGCTTTTCAAGCCGGCTTAAATGTTCATGAATTGTCTATTGAAAATATGGGTTGGGATGAACGCAATTTTGTAGATTTAGCCGAACAACCTATCTCGCATTTGTTTAAGCTTTATCCTTGGGAGTGGCTATGGCAAGAAGAATTTGGTGCTTTTATTCGACCTGATGTTGACATAGATTGGATTGAACCGTGTTGGAAAATGCTATTATCCAATAAAGCCATTTTAGTGGAATTATGGCAACGTCATCCACATCATCCATTGCTGGCAGAAACCCATGTCTATGATCCCAAGCAAAATTATCAAGGCAAATGGGCACGTAAACCCATCTTATCGCGTGAAGGTGCCAATATTCATATTGTGCAAAATAACCTAGATTGTGGTGCAGCATCGGGTAGTTTTCATTTTGCCGAATATGACCAAGCTGGTTATGTTATGCAGCGTTGGGTAAAAACCCCATTGCATGATGGCATGTTACCGACTTTGGGTTTATGGATGGTCGGAGATGAATGTCACGGCATGTCATTACGTGAAGATGTGTTTGATGTGATTGGCAACGACGCACATTTTGCAGCGCATTATTTTGTGGAATAAAAAAGTGGCTAAAGCCACTTTTTTTAAATGGTATGTGCAGCAACACGGCGCATATAAAATACTAAACGGGTAAAAAATAAAATTTGTAAAAATACAGTAAAGGCTGAAATTGCCCATTCATACCACGCATCAAAAGCTGTGCCTTCTAGGTTTAAAGCAAAATATAAGCTTAATAAGATCGCGCCAAACACAATCCCTGCAACCGTGGTCTGCACCAAAATTGGAAAGGACAATGCCGTGATACGCCCCATAAAGTGCTCACCTTGATCGCCACCATTGGCACGATAAGCAGCTTGAATACCCAGTGCCATAATCACTAAAGTGACCAAGCCTTCAACTGCAATTACATTGACATTAAAATATGGTGAATACATACCGTAGTAATACACCACAGACACCAATAAAGCGGTCATGAGATAATAATTTTTATAATGCTTTTTCTCTAAGGTATTGGCAGAGAGTTCATGGGCGAGTGCTTTGGTCTTCCAAAAGTACATAGAGATCTTGGCTCAAATTTGATTAATTTTCACACTTTACGCACTTGCGCTCAAAAGATAAAGGGCAAAAGTTGCCTTTTCATTTGGCAAAGAATTTGCATCTAGATAATGGTCATCATTTTATTTAAGAAGTCCATTATGAATGCCATCATCCCAACCTTGCAGCCTTTTGATCAACCATGTCACAGTCAATTTGATGCTGCTGATTGGCAAATTTTAGCGCAGCATTGGTATCCTGTAGCGCGTGTAGAAGACGTTAGCATGCAACCACAACGCGTCACGCTGCTTGATGTGAATATGGCGCTGTATCAAACTCAAAGTGGTGCTATTCACTTAGTACGCGATATTTGTCCACATCGCGGTGTACCATTAAGTAAAGGGTGGGTTAAAGATGAAAATATTATCTGTCCTTATCATGGGCTGCATTATGGTGCTGATGGTCAATGCAATAAAATTCCTGCTCAGCCTGATTTAAAAAAAATTTCAGAGCGTTTTCGTTTAACTAAATTTCCTGTACTTGAACGTTATGGCTTAATTTGGACCAGTCTTTTTGCTCGTGATGTACAAAGTGCCAATATTGCTGTGCTAGACACGTGGCAACAGCCCGAACATCAAGCGATTTTGCCACCTTTTGTTGATATTGCAGGTTCTAGTGGCCGCCAACTTGAAGGTTTTATTGATGTGGCACATTTTGCTTGGGTACACCATCAAGCTTTTGCACAACGTGAGCAAGCTGTGGTGCCAAAGTATCACACTGAACGTACCCATTATGGTTTAAAAAGTGTCTATGTGAGTGAGGTGAGTAACTATCCACACGGTTTACAACATCTTGCACCTGAGGGTTTTAAATGGACACGTACCTTTGAAGTTTATCCACCATTTAGTGCCGTTTTAACTGTAGATTTTCCCAACAATGGCGTACTAAAAATCTTAAATGCATGTTGCCCTGTATCACACAATAAAACTCGTTTGTTTGTGCCACTCACGCGTAACTTTGACCAAACTGGGGATTTACAAGCAGTCCATGATTTTAATGCACAGATTTTTGCTGAAGATCAAGCCATGGTCGAGGCACAAAAACCAGAGGAATTACCACTCGATTTAATGATGGAAGCGCATTTTGAAGCCGACCGTTCATCGACCATGTATCGCCGTATTTTGGCAGAATGGGGACTGAGTAAACGTTATACAGTTTAAGCTATTTATATTGGGTACAATCAATTGAAAAAATAAAACTCGCAGGTTAAAAATGTCTTCTGTAGTTGCAATGACAGCGATTCGTGGTCGCTTTCTTGATATTAAGAATACAGTTGCCCAAGCACGTGAAATTCACGACCAAGTGCGATATGTAGAAGATGGTTTACTCATCACAAAAAATGGTCAGATTGATTATTTTGGTTCATGGCAAGCAGGGCAGCATTTAATTGGCCCAGATGTTAAAGTTGAACATTACCCCGAACAATTGATTGTACCGGGCTTTATTGATACGCATATTCATTTTCCACAAACTGAAATGATTGGTGCTTATGGTGAGCAACTACTTGAATGGCTCAATACTTATACCTTCCCAACAGAATTGCAGTTTAAAGATGCCGAATATTCTAAACAAATTGCGCAATTTTTTATTCAAGAATTACTTAAAAATGGCACCACTACAGCTTTAGTCTTTGCCACAGTACATCCTGAATCGGTCAACGCTTTATTTGAAGCTGCAACTGCTCAAAACATGCGTATGATTGCTGGTAAAGTGCTGATGGATCGTCACGCACCAGAAAACCTGTGTGATACAGCGCAAACGGGCTATTATGATTCAAAAACATTAATTGAAAAATGGCATGGGAAAGGACGTAATTTATATGCAATTACCCCACGTTTTGCACCCACATCAACCCAAGAGCAACTCAGCAAAGCAGGGCAATTAAAAGCTGAATATCCTGATGTATACGTACACACACATTTAAGTGAGAATAAAAATGAAATTGCTTGGGTAAAAGAATTATTTCCTGAGCAAAATGGCTATTTAGATGTCTATCATCATTTTGGCTTAACGGGTTCAAAATCAGTGTTTGCCCATTGCGTACATTTAGAAGAACATGAATGGCAATGTATGCATGATACCGATTCTGCAATTGCCTTTTGCCCAACCTCTAATCTATTTTTAGGCAGTGGCTTATTTCCATTGCATACAGCATGGGAAAAACAAGTCAAAGTTGGTTTAGGGAGTGATGTTGGTGCAGGTACTTCATTTAACCAACTACAAACCTTAAACGAAGCCTATAAAGTGCAGCAATTACAAGGCAATAAACTCTCTGCTTTTGAAGCCCTGTATCACGCCACCTTAGGCAGTGCCAAAGCTTTAAGTTTAGAAGACAAATTAGGTAACTTTAATTTGGGTAAAGAAGCTGATTTTGTGGTACTGGATTTAAATGCCACCGCGCTACAGCGTTTGCGTCAAAGCCGTGCCAAAAATATTGAGGACGCTTTATTTGCACTCATCACCATGGGCGATGATCGTAATATTGCCGCCACTTATGTGTTTGGTGAATGCGTGTATCATCAGTCTTCAACAAAATAAGTGTCAAGTTTGCATAGTTTTGGTTTACATTTTCAACACTAAAACGGATGCAACAACGCGTAAGATGTTTTAAAATTAGTACATGTTTTGGGGTGTTGCAGGTCAA
>NZ_CANQLZ010000047.1 GCF_947624825.1 uncultured Acinetobacter sp. | reverse complement strand
ATACCAATTAACTCAGCAGAATAAGCCAAAAATTCAAATTATAAAGTCATTGGCTTAAACAGGATTCGGGTTAAGTAGTGAAAAACTATCTTTATAATGCGTCTGATGAAAAAATGTGTATTTTGAGGTAGTGAAAAACTATTCTTATGTCATGAAATACCTGTAGAGAGGGTAATATTAAGTAGTGAAAAACTATCTTTATAGAAAAAATGATAATCAAATCAATACTAAATATGTTCAAAAATAGTGACTAAATTAATCACTACATCATAAGTAGTGAAAAACTATCTTTATAACTAGGTTTAGTTGATTTTTTACTCAAACCAGGTAGTGAAAAACTATCTTTAAATATTTTTTTGTATTAAAAAACAACAGCTAAGAGTAAGAAATAAACGCTATTTCTTTTTAAGTAGTGAAAAACTATCGTTACTGATGAGTATGTGGTCTGTTGGTAGTGAAAAACTATCTTTAAATAGAGTATAAAAGTTTATTTGAATAATTGATAAACAATATTTGTATTTAAATTAAGCAATCGTTGCTTTTTAGTAGTGAAAAACTATCTTTATGATTACCAAGTAGTGAAAAACTATCCTTATCAAAGCTGAAGTAGGGTTGGTTTTAGTAGTGAAAAACTATCTTTATTGCCAGTAAATCACATCATGCGGTAGCCGTATGACACTTTTTGATCTCATTTTTCCTATGTTGATCAGTTTAGTCGGGAAAAACTATCTTTATTTGCACCGAGCTTAAGGCATTGGTCTTTAACATGCTAGATTTTAGTGCCGTTTTTAAATTAGAGTGCTGAAAAATTATATTGAGGTACGATTTCCCATCAGTGTAGCTCGTTCTTCGACAGCGACTTGACGCAAGAAATCCCAGACAAGTTTAATGCGGGGTTCATGTTTTAAATCGGCAAAGGTGAGCATCCAGAAGGTATGCACAAATTGAATCTCTTTGCTTAAAACTTCTGTTAACTCCGGCTGATGCCCTGCCATAAAGACCGGTAAAATGGCTAGACCTGCACCAGCCGATACTGCCATTTGTTGTGCCACGATACTGCTGCTACGTAAACAGGCGCTGACCTCAATAGGAAGACGTTCTAAACAGTACAATTCGGAACTGTAGACTAAATCATTAATATAATTGACAAACTGATGTTGTTTTAAATCCTGAATACACAAAATAGGCGCATGTTGAGCAAGATAGTGCTGGCTACCATAGAGCTTTAAACAATAGTCAGAAAAGCGCGTGATAATGTAAGGACCATTTTTAGGTCGATCGATCGAGATCACAATATCCGCTTCGCGATGTGACAATTTAATGGTTTTAGAGACAGGAATTAAGTCAATTGTTAAGCTTGGATACTGTTTGGAAAACTGCGCCAAACGTTGCGCTAAAAATGTAGTTCCGAAACCTTCAGGCGTGCCAATGCGTACGCGTCCTTGTAATGGTGTGTTCACACGTTCAATTTGAAAAAATGCTTGCTCCATTTGTTCTACACGCGGCATTAAAGCTAAACCTTCGCTAGTGAGTTCATAACCTTGTTGTTCACGTTTAAATAAAGTGATGCCTAAATTGTGTTCGAGTGCTTGAATGCGGCGTGCCACAGTGGTGTGTTCAACGCCCATTAAACGTGCCGCATTGGTGAGCGTTTTTGCACGTGCTAAAACTAAAAAAAAGCGTAAATGATCCCAATCAACTTTCATCTTTGTTATTTTTCCTAAATTTTATGGTTTTTAAAGGATGATTTGTGCAAATTTGCACAGCTATCGTGCATGAATTTGGCTTGTTGGTCAAAATAATCTTTGTTAGTGTCGATTACAAGGACAACAACAATAATTCAATTTGCTCGCCAAATTGAGATGAATATAACAATCATAGAATCACGCACGGAGCAAACATGAACGCAATTTATAAAAATCTGCAAGGACAGCAATTAACCACAGCCAAATTGCTGATCAATGGTGAATTTGTTGAATCAACTACTTCAGATTGGCAAGATATTTTAAATCCAGCCACCCAAGAGGTTTTAGGTCGTGTACCTATGGCGACTCAAGATGAAGTCAATGCAGCGATTGCATCAGCACAGGCAGCTTTTGCTACATGGCGTCAAACACCTGTACAAGCGCGTATGCGTATTATGCTTAAGCTACAAGATTTGATTCGTCAAAATGCCAAATCAATTGCGCAGGTGCTGACTGCTGAACAAGGTAAAACCTTAGCCGATGCTGAAGGTGATATTCAACGCGGTTTAGAAGTGGTTGAACATGCATGCTCGGTGGGCACCTTGCAAATGGGCGAGTACTTAGAAGGTGTGGCGCGTGGCGTTGACACTTACACCTTGCAGCAACCGCTAGGTGTATGTGCTGGTATTACGCCTTTTAACTTCCCTGCCATGATTCCGCTTTGGATGTTCCCCATGGCGATTGTGTGTGGCAATACCTTTGTGCTTAAACCTTCTGAACAAAACCCACTGACCACTATGTTGTTGGTTGAATTGGCGATGGAAGCAGGGGTACCTGCTGGTGTTCTGAATGTAGTACACGGCGGTAAAGAGGTGGTAGATTTACTCTGTACACATCAAGATATCAAAGCTATTTCCTTTGTAGGTTCAACCGCTGTTGGAACACATGTATATAACTTGGCAGGCCAACATGGTAAGCGTGTGCAATCTATGATGGGTGCAAAAAACCATGCGGTGATTATGCCAGATGCCAATAAAGAACAAACCTTAAATGCACTAGTTGGCGCGGCATTTGGTGCAGCGGGACAACGCTGTATGGCTTTATCGGTTGCTATTATGGTGGGTGAGACCAAACATTGGGTCAATGAGCTGATCGAAAAAACTAAAACTTTAAAAGTCAATGCAGGGCATGAACCCGATGCAGATTTAGGTCCTGTGATTTCGTTACGTGCTAAACAACGCGTATTGGATTTAATCCAAAGCGGTGTGGATGAAGGTGCAGAATTATTGCTGGATGGACGTAATGTTGAAGTTGTAGGTTATGAGCAAGGTAACTTTGTTGGACCAACGGTCTTTAATCAAGTGACCACAAAAATGCGCATTTATAACGAAGAAGTGTTTGGTCCAGTGCTTGCCATTATTCATGTCGATACGCTAGAACAAGCCATTGCTTTGATCAATGCCAATCCATTTGGTAATGGAGTCGGTTTATTTACCCAAAGTGGTGCAATTGCACGTCAATTCCAAGAGGTGATTGATATTGGTCAGGTCGGCATTAATATTCCAATTCCTGTACCAACCCCGTTTTTTAGCTTTACTGGCTCGCGTGGTTCAAAGCTCGGTGATTTAGGCCCTTATGGTAAGCAAGCTGTTCAGTTTTATACACAGACCAAAACCATTACCAGTCGTTGGTTTGAAGATCAATCACCAAGTACTGGTGTGAATACCACCATCAGCCTACGCTAAGGAGTAGACCTATGCAGATTGCATTTATTGGCCTTGGTAACATGGGCGGCCCAATGGCACACAACCTACTTAAAGCGGGTCAAAAGGTTTATGGTTTTGATTTAAGTCCACAGGCGCTGGAACAATTTTCTCAAGCGGGCGGTATTATCTGTGATAGCCCACAAGCTGCTGCACGTCAAGCAGATGTGGTAGTGACGATGTTGCCTGCGGCTAAACATGTACAAGAGGTCTATTTAGGCGAAAAGGGCATTTTAGCGGTACTCAAACAAGGTGCTCACTGTATTGACAGCAGTACCATTGATCCGCAAACCATTCAAGAGATTGCTAAAGTTGCAAAGTCACGCGAAATCTCAGTCTGTGACGCCCCTGTTTCGGGTGGCACCTTAGGTGCACAAGCCGGTACCCTGACCTTTATGGTAGGTGCTGAACATGATGTGTTAATTACGGTGAGTTCTGTACTTAAACATATGGGCAGCAATATTGTACATTGCGGTGATGTCGGCACAGGACAGATTGCTAAGATTTGTAATAATTTAATTTTAGGTATTTCCATGGCGGCTGTCGCTGAAGGGATGGCCTTAGGTGCACAGTTAGGTATTGACCCACAGGCACTTGCAGGTGTGATCAATAGCTCAACCGGGCGTTGCTGGAGCTCAGAAGTATACAACCCATGGCCAGGCATTTGTCCAAATGCGCCTGCCTCACGTGGTTATCGTGATGGTTTTGCAGCACAACTGATGCTCAAAGATTTAGGCTTGGCCGTGCAAGCTGCCCAGCAAGTCGATCAGTCGGTGGTGTTGGGTGAGTTTGTGCGTCAACATTACCAACAACTGTGTGATGAAGGACAAGGTCATTTAGATTTTTCTAATATTATTCAACATTATTTACCCGAACCTGTTTTAGCGTAACTTGGGTTCACCAGGTCGCAAGGAGCTGCGACCTGTTTCATCTTCATGTCAAGACATAACAACAAATCGACAGAGGTATAGCGGATGCTCACATATCAACAAACAGCAGCAAATTTTGATTTAAATCAAGCTGCACAAGAATTTCTATCTGGCAAACTAGATGCCTTAAATGCCTGTGAGGAGTGTTGTGATCGTCATGCCTTACCGGGGCGTATTGCTTTATTTTGGCGCGGTAAAGATGGTCGAAAATTGCAATATACGTTTGCTGAATTACAAAAACGTGCCGCACAATTTGCTAATTTTTTAAAAGCCAATGGTGTGGCCAAAGGAGATCGTGTTTCAGGTTTACTACCACGTACCCCTGAGCTGATTATTACCATTTTAGCCACATGGCGGATTGGTGCAGTTTATCAACCTTTATTTACAGCGTTTGGGCCTAAAGCGATTGAGCATCGTTTAAATTTAGCAAAAAGTAAATTTGTAGTGACTGATCCCACCAACCGTGACAAGTTGCACGAGGTAGAAGGCTGCCCAAGTATTGTGACGGTAACAGGTGAAAAAGGCACTGGACTATATCAAGGTGATTATAGTTTTTGGGCAGAACTTGAGCGTCAATCGACCCAATGTGAGATTGAATATTTAAGTATTGATGATCCGTTTTTATTGATGTTTACCTCGGGGACCACAGGTCCTGCTAAACCCCTCAAAGTGCCACTCAAAGCGCTAATTGCCTTTGGTGGCTATATGAAAAATGCCATTGGCTTACAACCTCAAGATAGTTTTTGGAATATTGCTGATCCGGGCTGGGCCTATGGTTTGTACTATGGGATTACTGGACCGCTATTGCTGGGTCAACCGACTTTGTTTTACGAAGGTGGTTTTAGCATCGATAGTCTTTGTGAGATTGTGAAAGATTATGGTGTGAATAATTTGGCTGGGGCCCCAACTGCTTATCGCATGATGCTGGCCGCCGATCCAAAACAAATGCAAAAGCTACGTGGTCAGTTCCGTGTGGTGAGTAGCGCAGGTGAGCCTCTTAATCCAGAAGTGATTCGTTGGTTTGAGCAAGTATTGGATGCCCCAATTTATGATCACTACGGTCAAACTGAAGTGGGCATGGTGGTGTGCAATCATCACGGCTTACAACATGAGGTCAAGCCCGGTTCTGCAGGTTTTGCAAGTTTAGGTTATCGTGTGGTGACTGTGGATGAACAAGGCAATGAATTAGCCCATGACACACCGGGAATTTTGGCGGTGGATTTAGAAAAATCGCCGATGATGTGGTTTGGTGGTTATGAAGAAAGCCGTAAGTCTCCTTTTGTAAAACACTATTACTTAACCGGAGATACTGCTGAAATCCATAGCGATGGCAGTATGAGCTTTGTTGGGCGTAGTGATGATGTGATTACCACATCTGGCTATCGTATTGGTCCATTTGATGTAGAAAGCGCTTTACTTGAACATGAAGCGGTGATTGAAGCGGCAGTCATTGGCGTGCCTGACCCTGAGCGGACTGAAATTGTCAAAGCCTTTGTGGTATTGGCCGAGCCTGATGCTGCCTCAGATAGCTTAGCGGAAAGCTTGAGTCAATTTGTCAAGAAGCGACTTTCGGCGCATGCCTATCCACGTTTGGTTGAATTTGTGACAGAATTGCCAAAAACCCCAAGTGGTAAGATTCAACGCTTTTTACTACGTAACCAAGAAATTGAAAAACAAAAAGTTAAGCTCAACGTGGCAAGCTAAAGATATAAGGATATAACAATGAATATGCAATACGAACAACCACAGCAAGATCAAGCAGCAACTTTCCCGACCTCTGCACAATACACAGAAGAGCAGTTGCTGATTCAAGACATGACCAAAAGCTTTGCTCATGAGCAAATTAAGCCTTATGCCGCCGAATGGGATACGCATGGCACATTTCCGACGACTGCGTTAAAACAAATGGGTGAATTGGGACTTATGGGCATGCTTGTGCCTGAACAATGGGGCGGTTCTGAAACAGGTAACTTAGCTTATGTTTTAGCATTAGAAGAGATTGCTGCGGCAGATGGTGCAACCTCCACGATTATGAGTGTGCATAACTCAGTCGGCTGTGTACCAATTTTAAAATACGGTACAGATGAACAAAAACAACGTTTCTTGGTGCCACTGGCACGTGGTGAAATGATCGGTGCATTTGCATTGACAGAACCGCATACTGGTTCAGATGCAGCCGCGATTAAGACGCGTGCTGTAAAAGACGGTGAGCATTATATTTTAAATGGTGCCAAACAGTTTATTACCTCAGGTGATAATGCAGGCGTAATCATTGTATTTGCTGTGACTGATCCAAGCTTGGGTAAAAAGGGCATGAGTGCATTTTTAGTCCCACGTGATACACCGGGATATGAAGTGATTCGTGTAGAGGAAAAGCTAGGCTTACATGCCTCAGATACCTGCCAAATTGCCTTAACCGACTTACGTCTGCATGAGAGTCTACGCTTAGGTGCTGAAGGAGAAGGTTTAAAAATTGCGCTGTCAAATTTAGAAGGCGGACGTATTGGTATTGCAGCCCAAGCGGTAGGGTTAGCTCGTGCTGCACTTGAAGAGGCCACCAAATATGCCCATGAACGTGTCGCCTTTGGCAAACCAATTTTTGAGCAACAAGCAATTGGTTTTCGTTTAGCCACTATGGCAACCGAAATTACCGCAGCGCGTCAATTGGTACATTATGCGGCACGTTTAAAAGAAGCAGGACAGCCCTGTTTAACAGAAGCCTCTATGGCCAAATTATTTGCCTCAGAAATGGTAGAGCGTGTGTGTTCTAAAGCACTCCAAATCTTTGGTGGTTATGGCTACTTAAAAGATTTCCCAATTGAACGTATTTATCGTGACGCGCGTATTTGCCAAATTTATGAAGGTACCAGTGATATTCAGCGTTTAGTCATTGCACGTAGCTTGGCACAATAAGGAGCATGGCATGACACAAGAACTGATCATTGAACAACAAGGACATTTAGGCATTATTCGCCTCAACCGTGTTGCAAGTTTAAATGCTTTGTCGATTGACATGATTCATGGCATCCGTCAGCAAGTATTGACATGGCAAGCATTTCCTCAGGTACACGCGATTTTAATCACCTCGAACAGTCCAAAAGCCTTTTGTGCCGGTGGTGATGTGCGTTACATCTACGACGGTTATCATGCTCAGGACAATCAGCATTTAAATTACTTTGCAGATGAGTATGCCATGTTGGATACTTTATCGGCTTCAACAAAACCGATCATCGCATTGTTAGATGGTTATGTACTTGGCGGTGGGTTTGGTTTGGCACAAGCCTGTCATCTTAAAGTCACATCAGAAAAATCGCGTTTTGCCATGCCTGAAACCGTGATTGGCTACTTCCCCGATGTTGCTGCAACGCATTTTTTAGCACAACTTAAGGAAATTGGCTTGTATTTGGCACTCACAGGTGAGCAAATCAGCGCCGCCGATGCTTTAGCATTTCAACTGGTTGATGCGATGGTGCAACAGCAAGATTTAGCCCAGCTTGAACATGCTTTGATCGCAGCACAAATGCTTGATATGAGCAGTATTAAAAGCTTAATTTCTGAATATTCAATGCAGCTCGAAGCGTATCCTCTAAAGAGCCATGTGGCTTGTATTGAGCAATGTTTTAAACAGGCCAGTGTAGAAAATATTGAGTCAGCTTTGCAGCATATACAAGATGAAGATCAAGCATGGGCACACCGCGTTTTGGAACTTCTACAACAACGTTCGCCTATGGCAAAACGTGCAAGTTTTGTTTTACACCACGTGGGGCGTAATCTATCACGTCAGCAAGCGATGTTACTTGAACGTCAAGTCCAAACCCTGTGGTTTGAACAAGGTGACTTTATTGAAGGCGTACGTGCTTTAATTATTGATAAAGATAAACAACCTAAATGGCGTGCTGATCAACCTGATTTAGACGCAAAAATTAATGCTTTGTATCAACAGCAGCTGGCTTTAAGTGCTTAAAAATAAAAAAATCCCCAAACGTTGGGGATTTTTTTGTATCTTATGTTAAGACGTTGTGGTTATAAAATCATGTACTGCCTGATTAAAACATTCAGCTTGCTCAATATTGGAAATGTGTGAAGCATTAATTTTAAACAGTTGACTACCTGCAATGCGTTGTTGCATACATTCACCATCTGCAACGGTGGTAATCGGGTCTTGTTGACCTGCCACAATAAGGATTGGAACATTAATCTGTTTTAACTGCTCACGTACATCCGCCTTTGCCAAAGCTTCACAGCAACTTGCATAACCTTCGGGGCTGCCAGCACCTAAGTCGTTTGAAAGTTTTGCAATGATGTCTGGGTTGCTTTGAACAAAGGCTTCAGTAAACCAACGGCCTGCCGCAGTTGATGCGATCGGGGCTAAACCTTGTGCACGAACCAGCGCTGCGCGATCAGACCAAGCCTGTTCTTGACCAATTTTGGCTGCGCTATTGCACACAACAATATGACTAAAACGCTTTGCGTGATGAATGGCAAGCCATTGACCTGTTAAACCACCCATTGAAATACCGCAAAAAGCGGCTTGTTTAATATTTAGGTGATCGAGTAAATTCACCACATCTTGAGCCAATTGCTCAATCGTATAGGGACCTTGAGGCGCTGTAGATGCCCCATGACCACGTGTGTCATAACAAATTACAAAATGGTCTTGGCTAAATACTTCAATTTGTGCTTGCCACATGCTGAAATTTGTACCTAACGAGTTTGAAAATACAAGTGCAGGGCGAGTGGCATCACCAAAAGTTTGGTAATAAATATCTGCATTTTGAGATGTAAATTTTGGCATTGAATCCCTCCCAACCTCCCTTTCATAAAGGGAGGGGATTTTTAAATAGTTAAACGCGTTCAATTATCAAAGCAATGCCTTGACCGACCCCAATACACATGGAACACAGTGCATATTTTCCACCTGTTGCTTCAAGTTGATTCAGTGCTGTGGTCACTAAACGCGCACCCGATGCACCGAGTGGATGACCCAAGGCAATTGCACCGCCGTTTGGATTGACACGCGCTTCATCGTCTGCCAAACCTAAGTCACGCGTTACAGAAAGTGCCTGCGCTGAAAATGCTTCGTTTAATTCGATGACGTCCATTTGCTCAAGCGTTAAACCTGTTTGAGCAAGCAGTTTTTTAATGGCGGGTGCAGGACCAAAGCCCATAATACGAGGTTCAACGCCAACCACAGTTGCAGCAATAACTTTGGCACGTGGTGTTAAGCCATAGTGTTGCACGGCGTCATCAGACGCAATCAAAATTGCAGCCGCACCATCATTAATCCCTGAGGCATTGCCTGCAGTGATTGTACCGTCTACTTTGACCACAGGTTTAAGCTTGCTTAAGCCTTCTAATGTGGTGGATGCACGTGGATGTTCATCCTTATCTATAACAACATCATCGCCTTTACGTTGTGGAATGACCACAGGGATGATTTCTTTGTCAAAGAAACCATTGGCTTGAGCAGTAGCAGTGCGTTGTTGGCTCATGAAGGCAAATTTGTCTTGGTCTTCGCGGCTAATATTAAATTGTTCAGCTAAGTTTTCAGCGGTTTGTGGCATGCTGTCCACGCCATACAGTTGTTTAAGTTTGGGGTTGATAAAGCGCCAACCCATGGTGGTGTCTTCAAGTTTTTGGCTACGACCATAGGCTGTTTCTGGTTTGCCCATAACTAAAGGAGCACGGGTCATACTTTCCACACCACCGGCAACGATCAGATCTGCTTCACCGGCTTTAATGGCACGTGCTGCCATTGCCACAGCATCAAGGGATGAGCCACATAAACGATTGACTGTGGTTGCAGGTACTTGGTACGGCACGCCTGCAAGCAGTGCGGACATACGCCCTACGTTACGATTATCTTCGCCGGCTTGGTTGGCACAGCCGTAAATAATATCGTCGACTTTTTCCCAGTTAATATTTGGGTTGCGCTTTATGAGGGCTTTGAGTGGTACAGCACCCAAATCATCAGCACGTACAGAAGCTAAACCACCGGCATAACGACCAAAGGGTGTACGGATGGCATCAATAATATAGGCATTTTTCATCATGATTTATTCAATTTTAATTTAAAATAAAAAGAAAGAGGGATACGGCTAAAATGTATTTTGTACCCCTCTTAAGAGGAAACTTGATTAAATCGTGGCATCAATCAGCATTGCACCTGTCATGGCTTGCAATTGTTCAAACGATAACCCTTCAACTTTTTCAATCACTTTCATGCCATCACTGGTCACATCAATCACACACAGGTCAGTGTAAATACGGTCGACACATTTTAAGCCTGTTGCAGGGTAAGACAGCTCAGCTACAATTTTGGGCTCGCCTTTTTTAGTCACATGGTCAGTGGTGATAAAAACTTTTTTAGCACCAACGGCCAAATCCATCGCGCCACCCACAGCAGGAATCGCATCAGGTGCTCCGGTATGCCAATTGGCAAGGTCACCATTTTGAGCAACTTGGAAAGCTCCAAGTACAGCAATATCTAAATGACCACCACGCATCATGGCAAATGAATCACCGTGATGGAAAAAAGCACCGCCCTCAAGCAAAGTGACAAATTCTTTACCTGCATTAATCAGTTCAGGATCACGCTCTTCTTCGGCAGGTGGTGGACCAAAAGCAAGCAAGCCATTTTCAGAATGCAAAAATACATCTTTATCTGCTGGTAAATAGCTTGAAATTTTGGTCGGTAAACCAATACCCAAATTCACATAAGCACCATCAGGAATATCTTGTGCAACACGCTCAGCAATTTGGTCACGGGTCAGTTTGGTATAGCTCATTGGTTTTCTCCTTATCCGTGCTTACTGTGCTGGTGTAACTTGTACAACGTGTTGTACAAAAATGCCTGCGGTGATGATGTGTTCAGGATCTAATGCACCCAGTTCAACCACTTCAGAGACTTGTGCAATGGTCACATCTGCTGCCATGGCCATAATTGGACCGAAGTTACGTGCAGATTTGCGATACACCAAGTTGCCCCAACGGTCGCCTTTGTGCGCTTTAATTAAGGCAAAATCGGCTTTAATTGGGTGTTCTAAAACGTAGTCTTTACCCTCATAGTTCATGGTTGGTTTGCCTTGTGCAAGCAAAGTACCAAAACCTGTAGGGGTATAAATTGGACCAAGCCCCATGCCTGCCGCTTGAATGCGACACGCCAAGTTACCTTGTGGTACAAGTTCTAACTCAATCTTGCCTGCCCGATACAATTCGTCAAAGACATGCGAGTCTGACTGACGCGGGAAAGAGCAGATGATTTTACGAACAGCACCCGTTTTAAGCAGTTTAGCCAAACCATAGTCGCCATTGCCTGCGTTATTGTTGACGATCACTAAGTCTTTAATGCCGAGTTCAATTAAACCGTCGATTAGTTCAGCAGGCTGACCTGCGGTACCAAAGCCACCAATCATAATGGTCGCACCGTCTTGGATTTGAGAAAGTGCCTCAACCAGTGAAGCAGAACTTTTATCGATCATACACTTTTCCTTTTGTGCCTAAACTGCTTAGGCACCCTTTGAATCAGAAGCTAAACGTTGAGGTTTCGCTTTGGGTGTGAGGACAGCATGTGCCAATAGCCCAATACAAATGCCCCAAAATACAGAACTCATTCCGAGTAAACTCATGCCTGAGGCTGTGGCTAAAAATGTGATTAATGCAGAATCACGTTGTGATTCAGATTGCATTGCGACGCTTAAATTTGTGGAAATGGCACCAAGTAGCGCAAGACCGGCGAGCGCTGCCACCAATTCTTTTGGAAACAGGCTAAACAGCAAAACTATACTGCCTGCAAATACACCACCTAAAAGATAAAACAGACCATTACATACCCCTGCGATGTAGCGTTTATTGCTGTGTTCATGGGCATCTTTACCCACACACAAGGCAGCTGTAATAGAGCCTAAAACTGTGGTGATGCCACCAAAACATGCCACCAACAGGGAGGTGATGCTGGCGGTGGTAATAATTGGTTTTGCTGGAACGTCATAGCCTGAAACTTTTAATAAACTCATGCCTGGTAAAAACTGCCCAGATAAACTCACTAAGATCAATGGAATGGCTAGATTAATCGTGGAATTCCAAGTCCATTCAGGTTGTATAAACTGCGGTGCAGCAATGCTAAAACTCATCTGCACGGCTTGAAATTTTCCAAACATCAAACTCAGAATTAAACCTGCTGCCAATACCCAAATCATGGCGTAACGTGGATTAAAACGTTTTGCAATGAGGAAAATTAGTAACATTGCACTGACAATCATCGGCATGTTTTGGGTTGCTGTGAACAAACCCAGCCCGAAGCTCACCAAAATGCCAGCCATCATTCCTGCGGCAACCGATTGCGGAATTAATTGGATTAATTTGTCGAAATATCCTGTAATACCTATCACAAACAACACCACAGCAGTGGTGATATAAGCCGCTATCGCTTCATTGAGGGAAATCTCAGGGAATAAACTCACCAATAAAGCCGTACCAGGCGCCGACCATGCCATGACCACAGGCACTTTAAATTTGATTGAAAGATAAATACTAGCAACTGCTGCTGCGATAGAAATGCCCCAAACCCATGAAATTATCATGGCAGGGGAAACATTTGCTTGCTGTGCAGCTTGGAAAAAAATAACCAAAGGACCCGCATATGAAATCAGCACTGCCAAAAATCCTGCGACAGTTGCTGAAATTGACCAATCCTCTTTTAGGCTTTGAACCAGGTTTGTCATTGTAGATGCCTCCTTGCAGCAATGATCCTGAAGTGTGATTAGGCTTAACCCTGATCACCGCCACCCACAGGCACCACGGTACCGGTCATATATGACGACTCGTCAGATGCAAGGAATACTATGGCATTCACTTGTTCTTGAATGGTGCCGTAGCGTCCCATAAAAGTACGATCAATGGTTTGATCGACCACGTCTTGCATCCATTGCTTTTCATCTTCAGTTAAAGGATTGGCATTGCGTGGCACTTTACGAGGAGGCGCTTCGGTACCGCCTGTGGCAACAGCATTGACACGAATCCCATCTTTGGCATGTTCAAATGCTAAGGATGCGGTTAAGCCATTCACACCGCCTTTGGCAGCCGAGTAAGGCACACGGTGAATGCCACGGGTCGCAATAGATGACACATTGACAATCGTACCGTTTTGATTTTTGATCATTTCAGGCAGTACTGCACGGCAGCACCACATGGTTGGGAATAATGAACGATTGACTTCTTTGATGATTTCTTCTTCAGAAAATGCATCAAAAGGCTTCATCCAAATTGCACCACCGACGTTGTTGATGAGCACATCAACACGACCATAGGTGTCAACTGCTTTGGCAACAACGGCTTGTGCACCTGAGAAAGTCTCTAGGTTGGCTTTAACGACAATTGCTTGACCGCCTGCATGGGTAATTTCTGCAAGTACATCATCGACATAATCGGAAAAGTCCGCCATGACCACTTGACCGCCTTCTTGGGCAACTTGTAATGCAACCCCGCGACCAATCCCTTGAGCAGCACCCGTTACAATCACGACTTTATGTTCAAATCTTTTTGACATAATGCACTCCCAATTAATTTGCAGAGAATTTTTCAAATAAGAAATTGGCAGGTTTCACGCCTTCTGCATCTAACCAACCACGAACTGCATCGACCATAGGCACAGGACCACAGAGGTAAACGTCTACATCACCACCGTTTAACCATTCAGTTTCGATATGACTTGTGACATAACCTTTACGTGCATGTGCAGAGTCAGGACTTGCAACCACTGTGCGGTATTCAAACCAAGCGAGTTTTTCTTGCAAATTATTGAGTTCTTCAAGGGCCACCAAGTCAAAATCATTGGTCACGCCAAAGACTAAACGTACCGGATGATCACACCCTTTTTCTGCCAATACTTGCAGCATTGACATAAATGGCGCAATACCTGTACCACCTGCAAGCATCACCACAGGGCGTACAACATGACGTAAATAGAAGCTACCAAAGGGACCTGTAAAGGTCATTTTGTCGCCCACTTTAGCGTCAACGCTTAAAAAGCGACTCATTTTTCCATTCGGGACATTACGTACCACAAAGCTGGTTAAACGATCTCCCGGTTTAGAACTAAATGAGTAAGAGCGTGTTTCACCAGAATGGGGAAGGGCAACATTGACATATTGACCGGCAAGGAAGTTAATCTCTGGCTGACCTTCATCTAGTTGAATATCAAACGTAATGGTTGATTCAGATAAGTTATCTACACGTGCCAAAGTACCTTGGTAAGTATGAATTTCTGTTTTACAGACATCAGATGAGGCTTGAATTTGAAACACGGCGTCTGAACTTGGACGACATTGGCAGGCAAGAATATAACCTTGTGCTGCCTCTTCAGGCGTCAAAGCATCTTCAATATAGGTTTCTTCAGGCATGTCATAACTGCCAGACTCGCAAAATGCACGACATGTACCACATGCACCATCACGGCAATCGAGTGGAATGTTAATTTTTTGACGGTAGGCTGCATCAGAGAGTGACTCACCTTGAGTAACAGAAATAAAACGGGTAACACCATCTTCAAATTGTAGGGCAACATTATGGCTAGACATGGCTGAATCCTTTTAAAAACTTTTAAACTGGGGAGAACCTCAGCCAAAATTCCATTTGGCTGAAGCGAATCTGTAATAGAGGAAAATTACAGATGATAAATGTCGATGACTTGGTTGATGTAATCGTTTTTGAGTACCACGTATTTGCTTAAAATTTGTGGCTTTTCACCTGAAAAATCGATTTCATAACGTGACATCCCAAAGTAGCTATATGCCGTTTTGTAACGAAAGCTCAAGGTATTCCAGTTAAAACGTACTGTGACTTTGTCAGCCTCTTGTTCAATCACTTCAATGTTATTGATGTTGTGGCTTGTGCGTGTATCTGGCATGGTTGCAGAAGAACGTTCCGTTTTAATACGGAATATGCGGTCTTCTAAACCTTGACGGTTTGGGTAGTAGATCAAGGAAATTTCAGATTGCGGATCGGTTGTGAGTTTGTCGTCGTCATCCCAAGAAGGCATCCAAAATGTTGCACTTGGTGCGTAGCAGGCTAACCAATCATCCCATTGTTCATCATCTAAAAAACGTGCTTCTTGAAAAAGGAATTGAGAAATTGCGTCTAGGCTCACTGGGTTTAAGTTGGTTTGAGCATTCATGCCATTTCTCCTTCTACAGATGCTGCCAATACTTTTTCATTGGCAATCGCAATTTTCATCATGTCTAACCAATATTGGTGCTGTGCAAGGTATAAACCTTCGTCTTCAGTCTTAATACCTGACAGTTTTGGCTTCAATCCAATTTCATTGGCTGCGTCATCAGGCCCATGAATCCAGTGCTTAGAACCACGGCACATGTCGTTCCATTGGGTTTCAATACCTGCATAACCGGCTTGGCAGGCACGGAATTCTTCTAAATCATCTGGTGTTGCCATACCTGAGGCATTAAAGAAGTCTTCGTATTGGCGAATACGGCGGGTACGTGCTTCTGGCTCTTCACCCACAGGTGCAATACAGTAAATCGTTACTTCAGTTTTATTGACTGAAATTGGGCGAAGTACACGAATTTGAGAACCAAACTGATCCATCAAATATACGTTTGGATAAAGACATAAGTTGCGTGAACGTTCGATCATCCATTTGGACATGGCCTGACCAAATTTTTCTGAATATTCATCGGCTTTTGGGAAGTTTGGACGATCTTCTGGGTTTGCCCACTGTGTCCAAAGCAGCATATGACCATTATCAAAGCCGTAAGAACCACCGCCTTGTTTGCCCCATGAACCTGCACTCATAGCGCGGATGTCATCACCGGCTTCTTTTTCTTTACGCTGTTGTGTGGTTGCTGCATAGTTCCAGTGAACTGCCGATACGTGATAACCATCGGCGCCATTTTCAGCGGTGAGTTTCCAGTTGCCTTCATAGGTATAGGTGGATGAACCACGAAGAACTTCTAAACCTTGTTCAGACTGACCCGCGATCATATCGATGATTTTGGTGGTTTCGCCCAAGTATTCTTCAAGTGATGGTACATCTGGGTTTAAGCTACCAAATAAGAAGCCTTTATAGCTTTCAAATTTCGCAACTTTGGTTAAGTCGTGTGAACCTTCTTTATTGAAGCACTCTGAGTAGCCTGCATCCGTTGGGTCTTTGACTTTTAAAAGTTTGCCCGAGTTATTGAATGTCCAACCGTGGAATGGGCAAGTATAGGTGGCTTTATTGCCTTTTTTATTACGGCAAAGCTGTGCACCACGGTGTGAACAGGCGTTGATCATGGCATTGAGTTCACCGTTGCGGTTACGTGCAATGATGATCGGTTGGCGCCCAATATGGGTGGTAAAGTAATCGTTATTGTTTGGAATTTGGCTTTCATGTGCCAAATACACCCAATTGCCTTCAAAAATGTATTTCATTTCCAGATCAAACAATGTTTGATCGGTAAATACCGAACGATGAAGTTTAAATTCACCTGTTTCAAAATTGTCGACAAGTAATTCGTCAATACGGTCAAGATGGCTGGTATTAATGACAGGAATACGTGGCATATCCGTTCTCCGACTTTGCAAAGTATGGGGAGTGAATCGGGACAAATGATTTATCCCGATGTTGCTTGATGTGTTATGCAGCTGCGCGGCGACGATCGACGTCTGTCGATGGCGCGCCTTCAACCATTGGCACTAACTCAATGTCAAAGCGGATATATTTAAATGGACCGGTTAAACCACGGCGCGCGATTTCAGCCTCATCTGTGATATCAATAGCCGTTGCGACTAAACCTTCACGTGTTGCAAATGCGAAGTCATCCCAAAGGTATTGATCACCTTCAATATTAAATTGTGTGGTTAACTTACGAAAACCCGGGGCACTCACGAAGTAATGAACGTGTGATGGACGGTTACCATGACGCCCCAGTTTATCCAGCACAAATTGTGTGGTGCCTTGTGGTGGGCAGCCATAACCAACAGGCATTGTGGTTAACGCCGTGTATTGACCTTGAGCATCGGTCAAAATGCTGCGACGTAAGTTAAAGTCCGATTGTGACTTGTCAAAGAATGAATAGTTACCTAAGCGATTGGCATGCCATATTTCAACTTTAGCACCTTCGATAAGATTGCCTTGGGTGTCTTTCACTGTGCCTTCAATAATTAAGGTTGGAATTTCACCTTCTTCAGAACCATCATCCATACGTGCAAAACCGACAGATTCAGGTGCACCTGCCACATAAAGTGGGCCTTCGATGGTACGTGGTGTACCGCCTGTGATACCGGCTTTGGCATCGGCTTCATCGGCACGTAAATCTAAATAATGTTCTAAACCTAAGCCTGCTGCGAGTAAGCCCAGTTCATTGGCTTGACCTGCGTCAGTAAAGTACTCTAAGCCTTTCCAAAGCTCAGTTTGGCTTAAGTCCAAATCTTCAATGGCTTGGAAAAAATCACCTAACAAACGCACTACAATTTGTTGCATACGTGGGTCAACTGGACCGGTTGCAGTGTCTACGTTCATTGTTTTGACTAAAGCATCAATGTCTTGGCGATTCATACAAATACTCCTGTTTGTATGGCAAGCCTTCATGGCATTACACGCGAGAAGGCGACCATTTTCCTTGTTTTTAAATATAAGAGGGCTCAAGGCGCACGTTTTTACGTGCACACAGCCTTAAGCTTTAAATGGATTTAAGGGTTTAAATTAACGGTCATCTTCACGAATTGAAGACGGATGACGATTCAGTGCCATCACTTCAATCTGCATATACGGATACAAAGGTAAACCTTGTAAAATCGTATGCAATTCTTCGTTACTGTCCACATCAAAAATACTGATGTTTGAATATTGACCAGTAATGCGCCAAATGTGACGCCATTTGCCTTGTTGCTGTAATTGCTGCGAATAAGCCTTTTCTACCGCTTTAATTTCATTGGCTTGTTCAACGGGCATATCTTTTGGGATGTTGACATCCATACGTACATGAAACAGCATGTCTCACTCCTTGATGCATTGATTCGACAAGATCTCGTTGTCGAGGATTAAAATGAATTAACGACGTAATTGCTCAATTTTGTTTTCGTCAATCTCGATCCCTAAACCTGGTGTGTTCGGCAGGTGTAGTTCAAAATTTTCATAACGTAATGGGGTGCTGAGAATTTCTTGAGTCAATAACAGTGGACCAAATAATTCAGTACCAAATTTTAAATTTTCAAATGTGGAGAACAGATGTGCTGAAGCCATAGTACCCACTGCACCTTCAAGCATCGTGCCGCCATACAAATCAATCCCAGCCAATTGTGCAATGGTCGCTACATCACGGCCTTCAAGCAAACCGCCCGATTGCGCCACTTTGACTGCAAATACAGAGGCTGCATTGCTTTTGGCTAGACGATAAGCGCTACTTGGACCCATTAAGGATTCATCTGCCATGATGGCAATATCAAAACGATGCGTTAAACGCTGCATGGCTTCAAGGTTGTCAATCGCACAAGGCTGCTCGATTAAGTCAACGCCACCGGCTTGTAATCGCTTGATGCCTTTAATTGCATCGAGTTCAGACCAAGCACGGTTGACATCCACACGAATCGACACCTCATTGCCAAGCGCCTGTTTAATCGCAAGTACATGTTCAACATCTGCTTCTACAGCGCGTGAGCCGATTTTGAGTTTGAAAAAATTATGCCGTTTGGCTTCGAGCATTTGTTGAGCTTCAGCGATATCTTTTTCGGTATCGCCAGACGCGAGTACCCACAGTACTGGCACGCTATCACGTAAACGACCGCCTAACAGCTCAGACAGTGGTAAAC
>NZ_CANQLZ010000046.1 GCF_947624825.1 uncultured Acinetobacter sp. | reverse complement strand
AATCATTTTGCTTCATTGCGTTGGTATGCTCGCCATTATAGGAGCTTTTTTTAGCTTGGCAAGACATATTTAAGTAATTATTTCATGAGTGGACAATTTTTCATCTATCTTTATAAAAAATCTATTTTCCAACCCTTTTGTGGGCTTATTAAGGCCTTTTATTTTACATATGCAGCAAAATTCATGTCATGGGTCAAATCCATACTAGCTTAATTAGGTAAGTTTCTTGGCTTTGACATACTTTTTTAAACATCACCTATATAGCTGTAGTTTAAATCTGTTTTACTACAACACTATATATCCTTAAGCTAACAGCTAAATCAGAGCACTTTTTCATTATAGCTATAAATGATCATTCAATTTAAAGGTGCATTTTTTTAACCTTTCGCGGCATATTCACTCTGTTTAAGCTTGGTTAAACTATATTTTATTTCAACGACTGCTTTGTCATGCCTCAGCAATTTTATTTACGCTTTCCATTGTTATTGATCGGCCTGATGTTAATGGCTTTTGGCGTGGTGCTGTCTATTCGCTCGGATTTAGGCACATCGCCTATTTCATCCCTGCCTTATGTATATAGTTTCATTGTGCCGCTTTCGGTCGGGGTGCTAACCATTGCGATGCATATTGTAATGATTATTGGACAAAAGCTCTTATTGGGAAATAAGTTTACATGGACGCGTTATCTACAACTGCCGATTGGTATAATTTTTGGCCTAGGCATTGATGTATTACTGTGGCTTACACAAAATTGGCAAGCAGATAACTATATACAGCAATTGTTGTACTGTTTAAGTAGCTGCATGATCACTGCAATTGGTGTATGTATGCTGGTTAAAGCCAATTTGGTCTTTTTGGCAGGCGAAGGATTGTATCAAGCCTTTGCATTGCGTTTTAACTGGAACTTTGGCTCATGTAAATCTTATGGTGATATGGTTTTAGTGCTGTTGGCCCTTATAAGTTCATATATTGCATTGCAGTATATTGTTGGGATTCGTGAAGGCACTATAATTTCGGCACTATTGGTTGGTTTTTTGGTTAAACAAATGCTACCGCGCCTAGCATTTATTCAATATAAATAGCGCATAGAGTCGCTGTAAATAACAACCTGTTGCATAGAGCTTTTCTAGACATAAAAAAAGAAAGAGATCTCTCCCAAAATCTCTCTCTCTGAGTTAGATCATCAAATGCGATCCAGTGTGTCTTATTATAATTATTTTCGTTAAATTCTTGCTAAAAGTGAACCGATCTTCCTTGAATAATCGTCCTTATCTATACCCTCTGGACTGTGCTACACAGTCATAAGATGCAATCCATCCTAACGAGATTTTTTTTCAAATGCAAGGTTTTGGAAAAATTAAACCTTGTTTTTATAAGGTTTTTTTTGAATTTACTTATTTAAAATACAAATATAAAACTTTAGTCATAAAAAAAGCAGACCAAAGTCTGCTTTTTTTCAATTACTTAAAACACATCAAATAGGCTTAGTCCACAAAAGTGACTTTCGCAATGGCTTTTTTACTTGATTGAACAATTAAGGTCACATTTTCTTTGACAGCAAAAGAAGCATCTACTTCTTTCCAATCAACTTTGGCTGCACCACGTGCAACTGCATCTTTGGCTTGGGCCGCATTTTTAACCAGACCTGCAGCACGCAAGATTGACGCAATGAACATCTCACCGCCAAATTCTGAGCGTGAAATCGTCACTTCTGGTGTACCTTCTGGTAATTCACCTTCGGTAATGATGTTGCCGGCACCTTTATGCGCATTGGCAGCCGCTTCGCTTCCATGGAAACGTTCTACCAATTCAAGGGCAAGAATCTTCTTCACTTCTTGAGGATTACGCCCTTCAGCCACTTCTTTTAATAGCTGTTGAATTTCATCTAAAGATTTAAAGCTGAGTAGGTCAAAGTAACGTTCAATTAAAGAATCCGGCATTGAAAGCACTTTTTGATACATCGCACCCGGTGTATCAAACACACCAATATAGTTGCCTAAAGATTTAGACATTTTATTGACGCCATCTAAACCTTCAAGGATTGGCACAGTAATACAAACTTGTGCTTCTTGATCATAACGACCTTGCAGCGTACGACCCATAAGCAAGTTAAAGGTTTGATCGGTACCACCAAGCTCTACGTCAGCTTGTAAAGCAACTGAGTCATACCCTTGTACCAATGGATACAAAAATTCGTGAATGGCAATTGGCTGTTGGTTGTTATAACGCTTGGTAAAGTCATCGCGCTCTAACATACGCGCCACAGTTTGCTGTGATGCCAATTGAATTAAATCAGCCGCAGTTTTTTGCGCAAACCATTCTGAGTTAAACACCACTTTGGTTTTGTTTGGATCAAGAATTTTAAACACTTGTTCTTGATAGGTTTTAGCGTTTTCTAATACTTGTTCACGTGACAGTGGTGGACGTGTCGCACTCTTACCGGTCGGATCACCGATCATGGCAGTATAGTCACCAATCAAGAAATATACTTCATGACCTAAATCTTGGAATACTTTTAATTTGTTAATTAAGACCGTATGACCTAAATGTAGGTCTGGTGCTGTCGGGTCAAAACCCGCTTTAATTTTTAATGGACGATTCTGTTTTAATTTCTTCAGAAGGTCTTCTTCAGAAATAATTTCATGGGTGCCTCGTTTGATGAGAGCAAGTTGTTCTTCAGCCGGCAGGAAATTTGACATCACAAAATCCAAATAGATCAGTTATACAATTTGTGCGATATACTAACACTTTTTCAGCATATTGCAGGCTTTAGAATCATCATGACAGCGATCTATATTGGGGTAATGACCGGCACAAGTATGGATGGTGTCGACATTGTTGCTGCTTCTTTTAATCCTCTGCATCTTCATGCCACACTAACCTTGCCATTTGACCCTGATTTACGTGATGAACTGATGGCACTGACTTTACCTGACGACAACGAAATTGATCGTATGGGCAAAGCCGATGTAGCTTTGGCAACCATGATTGGGCATGGCATTAATCAACTGATCCAAGACCACAATTTAGATAAAACAAAAATTAAAGCCATTGGCTCACATGGGCAAACTATTCGTCATCGTCCTGAACATGGTTTTACCTTACAAATTGGCGACCCCAACATCATTACCGAAATCACCCAAATTCCGGTCATATCTGATTTTCGTCGTCGTGATATGGCAGCAGGTGGTCAAGGTGCGCCGCTTGTTCCGGCTTTTCACCAAGATATTTTTCAACATCAATCAATTCATCGGGTGATTTTAAACTTAGGCGGCATTGCTAATGTCAGTATGTTGCCTGCCGGTCAACCTGATCAAGTCTTTGGTTTTGATACCGGACCTGCAAATATTTTGATGGATGCATGGTGCGAGCGTTACACCGGTCAGCCTTATGATGAAAATGGCAATTGGGCCGCTTATGGCACGCCAATTCGCAGTTTGCTCGATCGGCTACAAAGTCATGATTTCTTTTCTAAAGAACCGCCTAAAAGTACAGGACGTGAAGACTTTAATTTAGAGTGGTTGGATGAACAAATTTTAGATTGGCGTAGCGACATTGAATATAACGAATTAGAAGATACACCAGAAAATGTGCAAGCCACCTTAATGAAACTCACCACACGCGCGATTAAAAAAGCCATTTATCGCTCTGATATGGCAACTGGTGAAGTGTATGTCTGTGGTGGTGGCGCATATAACTCACATTTATTAGAGCAATTACGTTGGCGTTTACGTAAACATCAATGGACGGTACAAACCACTGCCGATTTAGGTTTAAGCCCAACGTGGGTAGAAGCCACAGCTTTTGCTTGGCTGGCTATGCGCTTTGTTAATCAACTCAGTGGCAATTTGCCTGCGGTCACAGGTGCTACAGGTTATCGCGTACTTGGTACCATGACGTGTATCTAAATAAAAAAGCCCCAAATTTGGGGCTTTTTTTACGGCAACTTTACATAGAGAAAGAAGAGCCACAACCACAAGTGGTGGTTGCATTTGGATTTTGCACCACAAAGCGTGAACCTTCTAAACCTTCAATATAATCCACCACAGAGCCTACTAGATATTGGTAGCTGAGTGAGTCGACCAACATTTTTACATCGCCATTTACAAATTCTGCATCATCTTCATTTTGGCTTTCTGCAAAGTTAAAACCGTAAGAGAAACCTGAACAACCACCACCTGTTACATAAACGCGTAACATTAAATCTTGGTTGCCTTCGCTCTCACGCAATTGGCGTACTTTGTTCGCAGCACTATCCGTCAGCTCAAGCGCTTGATCAGTCATGGGGAGATTCCTCTATTGAATTGGGTGGTCTTATGCGGCTAAGACAATATATGCAGTATAGCATAATCAATATATGGGGCACTTTTGAAGATTAAAAGGCAGCAAAATGCCAAGTTTATTTTTTACTCAAGATAAAAGTCACTCAGGTTTTGGCTTTTTTCTAAATTCCATTAGAATGAGGCCTATTTTTTCTTTGTTCGATAATTTCATGATTCAGTTAGAGCAACTTTCTTTACGTCGCGGCGGACGTGTTCTTTTTCAAAAAGCGTCTATGCAATTGCATCCCGGTTGGAAAATTGGTTTAACAGGGGTCAATGGTGCTGGTAAATCCACTTTGTTCTCAGCGCTCTTAGGGGGCATGGAATCTGACAGTGGTAGCTTAACGCGCCCTGCGGTATGGACTGTGGCCCATATGGCACAAGAAATTAAATCCTTGGATATGAAGGCTATTGATTTTGTTTTATCGGGCGATGAAGAATATTGGAATATTCAACATCAACTGGCCCATCCTGATACGCTCAATGATTCTGAACTTGCTCATTTATATGGACGTTTTGATGAAATTGACGGCTATTCAGCAGCAGCTAAAGCTTCACAACTGATGGCAGGTTTAGGATTTTTTGAACATCAATCTGAATTGAATGTATCAAGCTTCTCGGGTGGTTGGCGTATGCGCTTAAACTTAGCGCGTACTCTAATGAGCCGTTCAGACTTATTGTTACTGGATGAACCAACCAACCATTTAGATTTAGATGCAATTTTATGGCTTGAAGATTGGCTTAAAGCTTATGAAGGCACTTTAGTTTTAATCTCGCATGACCGCGATTTCTTAGATGCGATCACCGACCATATTTTACATATTGAAAATCAAGAATTAATTTTATACACCGGCAACTATTCAACTTTTGAGCGTACTCGTAGCGAACGCTTAGCACAGCAACAACAAGCTTATGAAAAGCAATTAGAAACCCGCGCACATTTACAAAAATACATTGACCGTTTTAAAGCCCAAGCCACCAAAGCCAAACAAGCACAAAGTCGTATTAAACAGTTAGAACGTATGCAAGAGCTTTCGGCGGCGCATGTTGATACGCCATTTACCTTTAGCTTCCGTGAACCGACCAAAATGAGTTCACCACTGCTTGAGCTTGAAAATGCTGATATTGGTTATGGCGACAAACTCATTGTCACCAATGTCAATCTGCAAATTACCCCCAACAGCCGTATTGGTTTATTGGGCATGAATGGTGCAGGTAAATCGACCTTAATTAAAGCTTTAGTTGGTGATTTAGCCTTAATGCAAGGTCATCGTAAGGATTCAGAATTACTTAATATTGGTTATTTTGCTCAGCATCAAATGGATGCATTAGATGGCAATGCCAGCCCAATGTTACAGTTAGCCCGTATCGCAGATAAAAAAATCAGTGAAGCCACTTTACGAGCTTTCTTGGGTAGCTTTGGCTTTAGTGGCGAACGCATGGATACCCCGTCTGAGAGTTTCTCTGGTGGTGAACGTGCACGTTTAGCATTAGCTTTAATTGTATGGAAGCGTCCAAACGTTTTGATTCTAGATGAGCCAACCAACCATTTAGACTTAGATATGCGTCATGCCCTGACTATGGCGCTGCAAGATTTTGAAGGTGCAGTGGTGTTGGTATCGCATGAACGTCAATTGGTGGCCAGCGTTTGTGATGAATTAATTTTAGTACATGGCGGTCGTAGTCGCGAATTTGATGGTGACTTAGTCGCTTATGCTGATTGGTTGCGTCAAGCCCGCATTGACATGATTAAAAATGGGCAAAAGCCAGCAGCACCTGTGCAATCAGATGTGCAAATTAAACCTAGCATCTCGAAACTCGATAAAGAAGCTCAGCGTAAAGAAACTGCGCGTCGCCGTGAATTGGGGCGTCCAATTCGTAAAAATATCGAGAAAAATGAAGCACAAATTGCCAAATTACAGCCACGTTTAGCCGAAATTGAAGCTTTATTGGGTGATACCGCACTCTATGAAACAAGCCGTAAAGATGAATTGCTTAAACTCATGAATGAGCAAACAGAACTTAAAGCCAAAGTTGAACAGGCTGAAGAGCTGATGTTAGAACTCATGATGGAACTTGAAGAACTCGAAGCCTCTTTTGAAGATTAAATACTCGGTTTAAGTTATGCACACTTGCCAAAAAGTTATCCACAGTTTGTGTGCATAAACCCCAAGTTATCCGCAGTAAAAAGCACCTTTGGGTGCTTTTTATTTTGAAGCGACTTTTTTATTTAAGGTGGATAACTCAAAACTTATCCACAGTTTTTAGCTTAACAATGCCAGTTATCAACATCCATTATTTTAAAAAGCGTAATTCAGTAATTTTCCATTCGGTTGTATACACCCAAGTTTCTTGAATCTTTTGTTGATTACTCAGTTCGACTTGTACTTGGCATTTTTGTAAATTTTCATCAAAATCAAATAGTTCTGCTTCTACATCTAGTTTTTGTGGCTTCCACACACCATTTTGCACCGCATGTTCAATTTGCGTATAACGCGTATAGTGACTTTCAACTCGACCTTCTTGCTCGTAAATTACTTTAAAGTCTTGGTCTTCGTATTGGGCTAAAGCGGCATAATCGCCATTAAAAAATGCCTCTACCCAATGATCACGGATACTTTCTAAAGTAGTGATAGCCATATTATTTTCCTCAATTTTAATCAAATTTTTAGTTTATTTTGATAGCAACATAGCATAAAAAAAGCGCCTCGAAAGGCGCTTTTTAAAATTTTATGCTTAGACTTAATTAAGCATCAATATCAGCATTTAAGGCATTTTCTTCAATAAAGGCACGACGTGGTTCTACATCATCGCCCATTAAACATGAGAACATACGATCGGCTTCAATCGCATCATCAATCGTTACTTGTAACATGTTACGGTTTTCAGGATCCATAGTGGTTTCCCAAAGTTGTTCCGCGTTCATCTCACCTAAACCTTTGTAGCGCTGAATCATCATACCGCGACGCGAGTCTTGTAAAATTTGCTGCCATACTTGATGGAAAGTTGATACTTGAATCTTACGCTCACCTTTTTGTAAGTAAGCACCCTCTTCAAGTAAGCTAAACCAACTTTTCGAGTTCTTTAACAAACGTGCATATTCAGCTGAAGCCAACAAATTCGCTTCAAGTAAATAGGCATGTGGCAAGTTATGAACATACACTGTAAGGCGTGGATAATACGCAATCACGGTATTGCCCGCAGCATCTTGCTTTTCAAAGCTCTCTAAAGACAATTCAGGACGTAAGTTTTCTTGCTGTGCTGCAATCGCTTGACGTAACTGTTCACCCCACGTTTCTACGTAGTTTTTATCGGTCACTTGATCCAGTTTAAAGGCTTCAAGACCTAATAAACCATCAAGTAAAGTTGCAGGATAACGCTGTGTTAAACGCTGAATGCTCTTTTGCGAAGTTTGATAATCCGCAATCACATTAGCTAATGCTTCACCACGAATGGCAGGGGCTTCAGCGCTAATATGTAAAGCAAGCTCATCAATGGCATTTGAAATTAGGTAAGTTTCCAGTGCATCGTTATCTTTGATGTACTGTTCTTGCTTGCCTTTTTTGAGTTTATAGAGCGGTGGCTGTGCAATATAAATATGACCACGCTCGACCAATTCCGGCATTTGACGGAAGAAGAATGTCAACAATAGCGTACGAATATGCGAACCATCCACATCAGCATCAGTCATGATGATGATTTTGTGATAACGCAATTTGTCTGGATTATATTCTTCACGACCAATACCACAACCTAAAGCGGTAATTAAGGTACCCACTTCAGCTGATGAAATCATACGGTCAAAACGCGCACGCTCTACGTTTAAGATTTTACCTTTCAGTGGCAGAATCGCTTGCATTTTACGGTTACGACCTTGTTTCGCCGAACCACCTGCTGAGTCACCCTCGACAAGATATAGTTCAGACAAAGCTGGATCTTTCTCTTGGCAATCGGCCAATTTACCCGGCAAACCTGCAATATCAAGCGCACTCTTACGACGTGTCATTTCACGGGCTTTACGCGCCGCATCACGGGCACGCGCAGCATCAATTATTTTACCTGCAATGGCTTTAGCTGCTTGCGGATTTTCTAATAAGTATTCAGAGAATGACTTATTCATCGCCTGCTCAACAGCAGTTTTCACTTCACTTGACACCAATTTTTCTTTGGTTTGCGAAGAGAATTTTGGATCTGGCACTTTAACAGAAACAATTGCAGTTAAGCCTTCACGCGCATCGTCGCCTGAAACTACAACTTTTTCTTTTTTCAGAATATTTTCGCTATCCATATAGCTGTTTAAACCGCGCGTTAAGGCAGCACGGAAACCGGCTAAATGGGTTCCACCATCTTTTTGTGGAATATTGTTGGTAAAGCAGCGTACATTTTCTTGATAAGAATCATTCCATTGCAAAGCAACTTCAACGCCAATGCCATTTTCTGCTTGCACGGTAAAGTGAAAAATGTCATTTAGATGGGTTTTACCTTGGTTAATATATTTAACAAACTCAGATAAACCACCTTCGAAATCAAATACATGCTCTACGTTAATACGTTCATCACGTAGCACAATACGAACACCTGCGTTTAAAAACGAAAGTTCACGTAAACGACGCGCTAAAATATCAACGTTAAAGATGGTTTGACTAAATGTTTCCGCACTTGGATAGAAACGAACCGTGGTACCAGAGCTGTCAGTTGTACCTGTTTCACGTAATTTGTAAACAGGATCACCGTGACGATATTCTTGCTCGTAGCTTTTGCCTGCACGGCTAATATTTAACAGCAGTTTTTCTGACAGTGCGTTTACAACAGACACACCTACACCGTGTAAACCACCCGATACTTTATAGCTATTGTCATCAAACTTACCGCCTGCATGCAAGATGGTTAAAATTACCTCTGCTGCAGATACCCCTTCTTCAGGGTGAATATCGGTTGGAATACCACGACCATTATCGGAAACAGAAACCGATTCATCTTCGTGAATGGTCACTAAAATTTCATCACAATGACCAGCTAAAGCCTCATCAATCGAGTTGTCAACAACTTCAAAGACCATGTGGTGTAAGCCGGTGCCATCGTCAGTATCACCAATATACATGCCGGGACGTTTACGAACCGCGTCGAGGCCACGTAATACCTTGATACTAGAGGAATCATAAGCCTTTTCAATGGTTTGTTCTGTAGTAGAGACAGATTGATCTTCTGAACTCATGGTTTCTCCCTAGTGAAAAAATAGGTCTATCCCAAGATGGGTAAATCATTGTGTGACAAGGCGAACCTCACCGTTTTCAACATTGAATAATTGATAAGAAATAGACAAATCATGTAAGTGAGTTTGCACTGCTTCATGGTCTAAAGTGGTAATAAAAACTTGACTACCAAGTTGGCTTAAACGCCCAATTAAACGTTGTTGTGCGGTTAAATCTAATTCTGCCGTCAGATCATCTAATAATACCACAGTTTCCTTATTACACCCATGCAGCATTGCAATCTGTGACAGTTTTAAGGCAATGATCAAGAGCTTTTTTTGCCCACGTGACAACACCACATCAGCATCGCCAATTGGCGTTCTTAAACGCAGATCAGCACGATGCGGGCCATATTCGGTATAGCGCCGATCAAGGTCTTTTTGATGATGCTGGGTTAAATCATGCAATAAACCGAGCTCAGTATGAAAGCCTGCTTGGTAATCGAGTTTGATCTCGACATTCGGCAATAAATATGCCAAATCTTGAGCCAAATACTGCTGCCATTGTTCCACAATACTTAAACGCTGTAGATGTAACATTTCACCATAACGACTCAGTATTTCATTCCACGGCTCTAAGTCTTGCAAACTTAAGTTACGCTGATTTTTAAGTAGACTATTACGTTGTTTTAAGGCACGTGAATAAAATTGCCATGTTTGATAAAAATCAGGTTCCACGTGAAACATCAGCCAATCGAGTAATTGACGACGTGGTTTAGCACCATGATCAATAATATCCGTGCTTAATGGATCAATCATTTGCAATGGCAGTAAACGTGCTAGCTGACCTTGTGTGGCAATATGATCACCATTGAGTTTAATGATCTGTTCACCCGAAATCAGCTTTTGCATCCCAATTTTATCGCTTACCGATTGCGCAAAAACAATCGCATCTTGGGCATGCTGCTGAATGTAATGTTTGGGGATATGTGTTCGAAATGAGCGACCTGTAGCCAGCAAATGGATCGCTTCAAGTATAGAGGTTTTACCCGAACCATTGACCCCATAAAAGACGTTAAACGGCTGCAACTCTTGGAGCGCAACCGTTTTTAAATTTCGAACACGTTGAATATTTAAATGCGTGATCTGCATAAATCTAAACGCTTAAACACGCATTGGCATGACCACATAGGTCTGATCAGGATGCATCGCATCTTGTACCAATACCGAATGATTGGCTTCTGTCATGGTCATGGATACATCTTCACCATCGAGGACATTAAGTACTTCAAGTAAGTATTGCGAGTTAAACGACATTTCCAATTCATCGCTAGTGTACTGAATTGCAAGCTCTTCGGTTGCTTCATCTTGCTCAGGGTTATTGGCACGCAATTGCAACGCATCTTGCTTAAAGATTAAGAACACACCACGCAATTTTTCATTACTTAAAATCGAAACACGTTGCAATGATTGTTTAAATACATCATGACCAATCACAACTGTTTTATTGCCACCACGTGGAATCACACGACGGTAATCAGGGAACTTTCCATCAATGAGTTTGGTTGTGAAACGCACGGTAATATCTGGTTGTTCTTTGTCACGGCTTGGCGTGCTAATGGTAATATTAAGTAATTCACGACCAATCAACAAAGACAGTTGTTCATCTTCAAGACTGAGTAAACGCTGCAACTCAGCAACTGCCTTACGTGGCACAATCGCTTGCATCGGCTGTGTAGCATTCGATGAAGCGACTGTTTCACACAAGGCTAAACGATGACCATCTGTGGTCACCGCACGCAATTGATTCTCTTCAACTTCAAGCAAGGTACCTGTTAGGTAAAAACGTACATCTTGCACTGCCATCGCGAAAGCAGTCTTTTCAAACAAACGTTTTAATTCACGTTGTGTCACGGTCACTTGCGTGCCTTGCGTACTTTCTGTAGTTAATAGCGGATAATCTTCAGCAGGCAATGTGCCTAACACAAAGCGACTACGCCCTGAGGTTAAAACACAACGCTGATCTTCAGCGACATGTAAATCAACAAAAGCACCATTCGGTAGAGATTTACAAATATCAACCAATTTACGTGCCGGTACAGTCGTTTCACCCGCTTGTAAGCATGCACCTTCAGCTAAGACTGTACTTGCTACCAACTCAACTTCTAAATCAGAGCCTGTGACCGTTAACGCATGCTGCGTCACCTGCACTTTAACGTTAGATAGAATATTCAGAGTATGGCGACGTTCTACCGCGCCCACAACGTGAGAGAGAACATTCAATAAGCTTTCTTTCGCGATTTTTAAACGCACAATACATTCCTCTAACAACTGAAGATGAAATTTTTCGATGAGTAATATGAGGTAGAACTTACGTGATTGCAAGGTCTAGCAATTGAATAAAACTTAATCAGCTTTGTAACAAGCGCTGTAGGTTTTTATAGTCCTCATTAAACATAGGGTCTTCTTGGCGTAAGCTTTGCACTTTTTCACAGGCATGCATGACCGTACTATGATCACGCCCACCAAAAGCCATACCAATTTCAGGAAAGCTGTCGCCAGTAAGTTCACGTGATAAACCCATAGCCAATTGACGCGGACGCGCATAAATACGGGTACGTTTAGGTCCAACCAATTCTTTAAGTGGAATACGGAAGTACTCACTTACTACACGCTGAATGTTTTCAGTACTAATGGTACGTGCACGAATCGCAAGTACATCTTTGAGTGATTCACGCACCACATCTAGGTCAATAGACGTGCCTTTAAAGCGTGAAATTGCCACAACTTTATTTAAAGCACCTTCGAGTTCACGAACATTAGCGACCACTTGTTGTGCAATAAATAAAGCACAATTACGCGGTAATTCTACACCCGTGCTTTCTGCTTTTTTCAGTAAAATTTCGATCCGTGTTTCAATATCAGGGGGCTCAACACCAACCGATAATCCCCAAGAAAAACGTGAAACCAAACGTGGATCAAGTTCAGTCAACTCTTTTGGATAGCGATCTGAAGTTAAAATGATCTGTTTTGATTCATCAAGTAATGCGTTAAAAGTGTAAAAAAATTCAACTAAACTCGCTTCTTTACCAGCAAGTAAATGAATATCATCGACAAGTAATAAATCCAGTGAACGGCAATTTTTCTTAAATTCTTCGACCTTACCCTTTTGCAATGATGTGACAAAATCTTGCACAAAGCTCTCAGCAGTCATATACATCACACGTGCATTTGGTTTCGCTTGCAACAATGCATTGCCTACCGCTTGCATGAGGTGAGTTTTACCTAAGCCAGTTGGACCATACAAAAATAACGGATTGTGTTGCGGCTCACCTAATTGCGTTAAAACCTTACGACACGTTTCAGCAGCCATTTGATTAGAACGACCTTCCACAAACAGTGAAAAAGTGAATAAGGGATTTAAAAGACGCTTACGATTTGCTTTAGCTGCTTCATCTTTGTCTTTTTTAGCTTTGGTCGGTGTAGATACAGGAGTAGGATTTTGTAAAGCTGCTGTGCTCGTTGCAGGCTGTTCACTAGGCGCTAAAATTGCACCAGGACGCGAATCAACTAAAATTTCAACTTTACGCACACGCCCTTCAGAAAGCTGTTCTGCCAAAATTGAGATCAATTCAAGATGATGTTCTTGAATATAACGCGTCCAATAAGGATTAGGCGCATATAGGCGTAAACAGTCTTGAGCCTCTTCTGCAACTAATGGGCGAATCCACATCGTAAAGACATTTCCAGATAGCTCTTGGCGCAAGCGATCTAAACAGTCTGTCCAAAGCATGTGAAACCCCTATATATCCATTAACAGATGAAAACTGACCGCCCCAAACCTAAGCGGGTCGCCATTCTAACCAAGTTATCCACATCTGTCATGACTAATGACATTAATTTGCTAAAAAAAGCTCAATTTTAAATTTAAACCACCATGTGGATAAGTTTACCCGAAAGTTGTGGATAAAATATATCAAAAACTTATCCCCAAAGTATTCAATTAATATAAACATAGTTATTCACAACTTAACTAAATGTTTTTTATTAAAAAAAGTCACTTATCCATAGAAATTAGGCTTCCTAATAATAATAATATTAAATTTATAAATTTAAATTTATTTATAAGCACAATGTTTTTTGTGGATAAGTCTTAAAATGGAATAAATTTAAAATCAAAAATATAAGCTATTAACAAACTATGTATAAACTTGTGGATAAGTATGTTAATATCGTTGTTGATATTTAATTTATCCATTAATATCAAATATATAGAATAATAAAAACTGTACATTCTTAATTTTCTATATAGGACAATCATTTTAATGTTTAAGAAAATATTACAATCTAATTTGATAACATTTGCCCTTTTTCATTGACAGCTCAAGCAATGAGCACTAAAATCGCGGACCTTTATAGAAAGATCATTTTTGGAGTTTCGATATGAAACGTACATTTCAACCATCTGAATTAAAGCGCAAGCGCGTTCATGGTTTCCGTGCTCGTATGGCTACTAAAGCTGGTCGTCAAGTATTAGCTCGCCGTCGTGCAAAAGGTCGTCATAGCTTAACTGTTTAATCAGTTAACGCTTGACGGTTTTGGGTGTGATGACAACACTTTGCGGCTATAGCACAGAGGTTCGTTTACGCTGTGCTGCCGATTACAAAGGTGTGTTTGATGGTGCGCTTTTTAAAGTGCATCAGCCCCATTTCTTATTTCTAGCAAAACATTCCGAACTGCCAAATAGCCGTTTGGGTTTAGTTGTTGCTAAAAAGAAAGTGCGTCGCGCACACGAAAGAAATAGAGTAAAACGACTTGCTCGCGAAAGCTTTCGCTTGCACCAACATCAATTAGGTTTATTAGATATTGTCGTCATGCCCAAAATGGGAATTGAAGCTATACCTAATGCCGAATTGTACCAGCAACTACAATTTGCTTGGCAGAAGTTACAACGCCTTGCCAAAAAGCATTCTAAAATAGCTCCCTCTCCACAAAAGTAGAGATGGCCAATGGTACGTCTACTGCATTGGTTCATTCGTTTCTATCAGATTGCGATTAGTCCTTTACTTGGACCTCGTTGTCGTTATATTCCAACTTGTTCTCAATATGCTTTAGAAGCAGTCCAGACACATGGTGCTGTCGGTGGTGTGTGGTTGTCTACAAAACGTATTTGCCGGTGCCATCCTTGGGGAGGATCGGGTTATGATCCTGTTCCATTTAAAGCAATTCGTTTTATTTCCTTTCAGCAAATAGATTCTGATTCTCAAAAGCGTCTTGTTGCTGTACCCTTTCGTGATCGTTTATTGAACCAAAAACACTCTAACCACTTGGGGTAATAGATATGCAACAATGGGCCAGGATTGCAATTCTCGGTGCCATGTTTGTTGTCGCATATTTGCTCATTTTGGCGTGGCAAAAAGATTACGGTAATGTCGAGAACCAACCGCAGCAACAAGCTGCCGTGGTATCACAGGATGTATCTGCAGATTTGCCAAATGCTCAGACGGCTGTTGCCGCATCTGATCTGCCACAAGCAAATGTCACAGCACAACAGGCAACGGACACTACAGCACCTGTAAGTCAACAGCTTATTTCAGTACAAACTGACCTTTATCATCTTTGGATTAGTCCAAAAGGTGGTGATATTGTTCGTGTTGAATTACTCAATCATGACAAAAATAAAGATAGCGATGAACCATTCGTTATGCTTGAAAGTGACGCGAAACGCACGTATGTCGCGCAGTCTGGTTTAGTTGGTCTAAATGGCCCAGACTCAAGCCGTAATGGTCGTCCTAATTATGAAGTTGAGAAAACGTCATATAGTTTAGCCGATGCTAAAGCTGTACCAAGCAAAGATGGTCAATCAGCAAAAACGCTGAGCGTACCTATGGTATATAAAACAGCGGATGGCGTTGAAATTATTAAAACCTTTACCTTTACTGAAGGTAAATACCCAATTGTTGTTAATCACAAAGTGGTTAACCGCAGCAGCCAAACTTGGCAGGGTCAAATGTTTGGTCAAATCAAACGTGATAACTCTGAAGACCCAGGTCAATCTGATCAAGGCATTTTCACTTTAGGAACTTTCCTAGGTGGTGCATGGGGTACACCGGATGAACACTACAACAAATTAAAGTTTGATAACTTTAATGAAGAAAAAGTAAGTGTTGATGCCACAGGTGGTTGGGTTGCGATGGTGCAACACTACTTCGTGAGTGCTTGGGTACCAGGCGAAATTAAGTTGACCCAAAATGGCGGTCAAGCTTATGCAGCCAAACTAGAATCACGCAAATCAGCTGATGATATGAATATCATTGGTTTTACTTCACCTGCGATCAATGTACCAGCAGGTACAGTAGCTGAAGTGGATGCCACATTCTATTCAGGTCCAAAAATTCAATCTGAGTTGAAAGATTTAGCAACAGGTTTAAATCAAACTGTGGATTACGGTTGGTTATGGCCAATTGCGAAACTTTTATTCTTAGGTCTTGAGTTTTTCCATGGTTTGATCGGCAACTGGGGTTGGGCGATTATTCTACTTACCGTATTGGTTAAACTAATTCTTTGGCCATTATCGTCGAAGAGCTACCGCTCGATGGCGAAAATGCGTGTGATTGCACCTGAAATGCAACGCATGAAAGAAGAGTTCGGTGAAGACCGTATGCGTTTTTCGCAAGAAATGATGGCGTTGTACAAGCGTGAGCAAGTGAATCCACTTTCAGGTTGCTTACCATTGTTACTGCAAATGCCAATTTTCCTTGCTTTATATTGGGTATTGATGGAGTCAGTTGAACTTCGTCATGCACCATGGATGTTCTGGATTCAAGATTTATCTGCAATGGATCCATGGTTTATCCTGCCCTTATTGATGGGCTTAACCATGTTTATCCAACAGTCGTTGAATCCACAACCGACTGATCCAATGCAAGCTAAAGTATTTAAAATCATGCCAGTTATCTTTACAGTATTCTTACTGTTCTTCCCTGCAGGTTTAGTACTTTACTGGATCGTCAACAACTTGATCACCATCTTACAGCAAGGCTTAATTAACAAAGCTGTGGCTAAAGAACGTGAACAACGTGAAGGCTCAAGTCAGTAATACAACACGACTGACTAGCTGAATTAATCCGCTTAAGATGGTAATCTTAGGCGGATTTTTATTTGTGCTGTTATCCAAAATTTTTAGGTGAATGTTATGCAAAACCAAACCACGATTGCTGCGATTGCCACACCACCGGGGCGTGGTGGTGTTGGGGTCATTCGCCTATCTGGGCCAAAAGCGTATGCTATTGCTGAGAGCTTGACTCAACAGCCACTTGCAGGCGCACGTTATGCAGCATTTCGCAAGTTCTATGATGCCGTTGGTGAGGTCATGGATGAAGGCTTAGCCATTTGCTTCCCTAATCCACATTCATTTACTGGTGAAGATGTGGTTGAGCTACAAGGTCATGGTGGCCCTGTGATTCAAAATGCCCTTTTGGCGCGTTTATTTGAATTGGGTGCCATTGCTGCCAAAGCCGGCGAGTTTTCGATGCGTGCTTTTGAAAATGGTAAGCTCGATTTAGTTCAAGCAGAAGCGATTGCCGACTTAATTGATGCCACCTCACAAGCGGCAGCACGCTCAGCGGTACGTTCATTGCAAGGTGCATTTTCAAGCAAAGTGAATCGTGTTTTAGAGCAACTGATTCACCTACGTTTACATGTTGAAGCAGCAATTGACTTCCCTGAAGAAGAAATTGATTTTTTAGCCGATGGTAAAATTTTAAGTTTGCTAGATGGTGTAGCGATTGCTGTCACTGAAGTACAGCAATCAGCGCGTCAAGGTCAGTTACTACGTGAGGGCTTACAAGTGGTGATTGCAGGTAAGCCCAATGCGGGTAAATCATCATTACTCAATGCTTTGGCAGGGATTGAACGTGCCATTGTGACTGATATTGCTGGTACGACACGTGATGTATTACACGAAAAAATCACGCTTAATGGTTTACCAATTACCCTAACCGACACGGCAGGTTTACGTGAAACTGGTGATATTGTAGAAAGAGAAGGTATTCGCCGTGCCATCAAAGAAATTGAAAATGCTGATTTATTATTATTGGTGTATGACTTAAGCCAAGGTGACGATCCGCTACAATTGGCACAAGAGTATTTTGCCGAGCATCTTGAACCAAAGCGTTTAATGTTAATTGCCAATAAGTGCGATTTAACAGATGCGATGCCTCACTTAGGTGATTATCAAGGTTTCCGTCATATTACGGTATCAGCTAAGCAAGAGATGGGTGTACAGGCGCTTATTGATGCAGTGACAGCACATGCAGGCTTCCAACCTGAGGAAGATACCTTTATTGCGCGTACCCGCCATCTAGACGCAATGAAGCGCACACAGCACTATCTTGCAGAAGCTCGTGAACAATTAGTTGTGTATAACGCAGGTGAATTAGTTGCAGAATCGCTCCGCTTAGCACAAAATGCTTTGGGTGAAATTACCGGTGACTTTAGCGCTGATGATCTATTGGGCAAGATCTTTGGCTCTTTTTGTATTGGTAAATAGACATAATCAGTTAAAAAGCCCTTATGTTGAGGGCTTTTTCATAGGTCTTGCTTGCATAAAAACTAAAATGAATCTTAAACATCAGTCATTCACTAGTGCTTGTGTAAAAGTCTCATAAGGTTGTTGATAAGTCATGTTTTATCCACAGGGTGAATTATATAAAAAGCCAACATATCTAAAAAATTAATTAAGTTGTTGTTTTTAAAGAAAAATATTAAATCTGGTTTGTTTTTTTATGTTCCACGTGAAACTTTATGGTTGTTGTATTTGAGTAAAAAAATTCACTCACAAATTAGAATCAGACAAGAACAGCGTAGAATATTGACCTAGATAACATCTCAATTTTGAGTACTTTACAGATGCAAAAAACAATATGGGTTGCAATCTTGCTCTCTTTGAGCAGTCTGGGTTGGGCAGATATCAATACAGCACAGCAAAATCTTGCAAAAAACTATCCAAATTTAGAGATTAATAATATTGCAAGCACCGAGATGCGTGGTATTTATAGTGCTGAACTTGACGGACAAGTGGTGTATTTAAATGAGGATGCCCAGCATTTGATTGCTGGCAATATGCTGCGTTTAAGTGATCAAAAAAGCTTAACACAAGAATTGATTGTGAAAAAAAACACGATTGATTGGAAAAAACTCCCGCTTAAGAATGCCATTAAATCAGTACGAGGTAATGGTAAACGCCAATTGGCGATCTTTTCTGACCCAAATTGTCCATATTGTAAACAGCTTGAAGTAGAATTAAAAAAACTCAATGATGTCACGATTTACACATTTATTTTACCGCTTAAATCACAATCTGTTGCCGCATCTAAGCAAGTGTATTGTGAACAAGACCCTGCATATGCTTGGCAACAACTGATTGAAAAAGGCATTGAGCCTAAAACTAAGAAAAGCTGTACTAACCCTGTGAACGCTAATTTAGCGTTGGCTAAAGAGTTAGGAATTGCAGGAACACCAGCTATTATTTTTAGCAATGGTTACCGTGTATTAGGGGCTTATCCTGCCAATGAAATGGAAGCAATTTGGCGTGAATTAGGTTTATAAGTTGTATAGCGTTAAAAAAGCCCTGCGTATACAGGGCTTTTTTGTTTTTAAGCTTTTTTGCTGAGTATATTGTAAATAAACAAGATAATAATTGCACCAATGATAGAGGCAATAAAGCCAGCTGCTGAATTTTCACCATAAAGACCGAGTAACCGACCGCCATAAGTAGCTAATAAAGAACCTGCGATCCCAAGAACCGTGGTCATGACAAAACCTGCTTTATCATTCCCGGGATGGAGAGCACGCGCAATCAAACCTGCAATAAAACCAATGACAATCGCAACAATAAGTGACCACATAGCTTATCTCCTCTTCAATGAAGGGTTGTCGTAATGTGTTATGAATCTATCATTATGGATTCAACTCTTTGACTAAAGCGCAGTTTAGCTAAAAAATGTTGCTTTTTTGTGCAGCATGGGGCTTTAAAAAAATAAAAAAAGTGGCCTTCGGCCACTTTTCAATAGGTTTAGTTTTAATACAAACTTATAAACCAATTTCACCAATAAATGGGATATGACGGTATTTTTGGTCGTAGTCTAAACCATAACCGACAATAAATTTATCTTCCACTTCAAAACCTAAGAAACGTACATCAAGCTCGATTTCACGGCGCGAAGGTTTGCTCACTAAAGTACATAACTCAATTGAGTTTGGCTCACGAGTTTGTAAAATTTCTAATACTTTGCTTAAGGTATTGCCTGAATCAATAATATCTTCAATTACTAATACATCTTTGCCGCGGATTTCGCCGTCTAAATCTTTTAAGATTTTTACATCACGGCTTGATACTGTACCACCGCCGTAGCTCGACACAGTCATAAAATCAAGTTCGTGTGGCTTAGTAATAGTACGGCACAAGTCCGCCATAAAAATCACTGAACCACGTAATAAACCAATTAAAACCAATTCTTTGTCACTATTGGCATAGTGAGCATTAATTTGTGCGCCAAGTTCTTGAACTTTCGCTTGGATTTCTTCGGCCGAAATCATAACATTCATTTCAACAGACATGGGTAGATACCTAAAAAAGTATAAAAAATAAAAAAGGTGTTGACCTGCAACACCCCAAAACATGTACTAATTTTAAAACATCTTACGCGTTGTTGCATCCGTTTTAGTGTTGAAAA
>NZ_CANQLZ010000045.1 GCF_947624825.1 uncultured Acinetobacter sp. | reverse complement strand
CACTGGATTTAGGTTCCAGCGCCGCGAGGTGTGAGAGTTCGAGTCTCTCCGTCCCCACCATCATATTAAAGCAAGGCATATGCCTTGCTTTTTTATTGCCTAAAATTTATGTATAAAAAAGCCTTCCCAATGAAAAGAAAGGCTTTCATCAAATATCTGAGCCAGACATCTTGATTCGGTTCTCTAATGATTAAGGCTTAAGCTAATTAGGCCTTTAAATGATCCTCAAATTCTTCCCCCAGTTGGATGGCAAGTGCATTACCTGCCAAATCACAAGTCACTAAGCCATATTCTTTTTTAAAACTAAAGGTAAAACCCCGATTGTCGGTTAAATTTTTGACCGAGTAGCCCAACTTTTCCAACCAAATACGAAATGCAGTTAAATTTTTTGCTTTGACGACCTTTTTCACGAGAGAACTCCTGTTTGTATCTGTGACCTAAATATATTAATAGGGATGAGCACATATTTTTTAAAGGGGCAATTTGTATTTTTGTGTTAAATCATCTCCATAATTTCATCTTGAGATCTTTTTTTTGAATAAAGTGTGATTTATTTTGCAATTTAATGATTTTTTATACATTTTTACGTGATGATTATATTAAAGTTAAATAATTAATATATAAATTCATTAGAATTTTTAAATAATTTATTTTAATAAATTTGTTTAAGTTGTTGATAAGTATTTATTAATTTAATCTTAGTAAATTGGTTGGTTATTAATAATTAGTTTAAAAAAACACCATAAGGTATTGTTTACTCATTTTTAACTATTTTAAATTGGTTTATAAATATTATAATAAAACAGGATTGATTAGATATATATATAAATGCTTAAGAATATTTCTAAAATATGTGGGGTGCTTCTCATTTTATGTGGGGCAAATATGGCACAAGCAGCAAGTACGATTGATGATCAGCTCAATCACTTGATTCGTAAAGTGGAATCTCAATCTCAAAAAGATCAGGCTGATCGTCTAAATAGTCAGGTTGCACGTGCAAGCTGGCGTATTAAATGTTGGGTGCGTGTTTTTGAGGACACTAAAATTTGCGTCATGCAAAAAAATGATCTGACCGTGATGCGTTTAAATGATACATACAGTGTAAGTATTGGCGGTAAACATCAAAAAAATAGTATGACTCAGATTCGTATTGATAAAGGTGAGGTGATAGAGGCGCGAGAAGGTTTATATCGTGATGCTATGCCTGTCATTGATCAATTGAAGCGCGGTTATAACGTATTTAGCCGTTATAAATTGCAAGATAAAGGCAGCAATGTAGATCGAAAAGTGTCTTTAATGGGCTTTACCGATGCATTTAACGACATGCAACTGCAGTATCGTAAATTGGAAAGCGGTTCATCTGCACAAAACTTCTAAAACATATTATGCTTGTGTTTTTCAGGAAAATTTGATGCACACGGTAGAAGATCAGGTACAACAGCAAATTCAAAGCATGCAAGCGCAAGGCTTGCTGCCTACAGCTGTATTGATTGGTCATGAAGATTGGTTGTACTTTAGCGAACAATCTAAAGTCGCGTATACGCCTTTTGGTAGTGCACGTCGTTATCAGCCGGCCTTAGGTGGCTTGTTGTTGGTTCGTGTTGATGAGATGCAACAATGTCGTGTAGTGACTGAAGAGTTATTGTTAGAATATCGTCAAAATCATCAAATTCTTTAAAAAATAGCCCTAATCTATTTAGGGCTATATGATTAAAATTGATCTTTGAGCTCACGTAAGCGTTGAAATTCAGCAACTGTAGAGGCTCTTAAAAAAGGATTAGTCTTTAGCTCAAGCTCAATTGAGCTAGGTAGCGTGGCTAAACCCTGTGCGCGCTGTGCTTGCACCTGTTCAAAGCGTTGTTGAATGAATGGGTTGTCTGGTTCGACATGACGTGCAAATTGAGCATTTGATAAAGTGTACTCATGAGTGCAGTAGACTTGAGTATTTTCAGCTAATGCAGCGAGCCGATTTAAAGACAGATACATCTGCTCAAAAGTGCCTTCAAATACGCGACCACAACCCATGGCAAATAGCGTATCCCCACAAAATAGACTGTGCAAATCTTGGATAAAATACACGATATGTCCTAAGGTGTGACCTGGCACCTCAATTACCTCAATGTTTAAATCTTGGAATTGAAAGCTTTGTTCATCTTGTAAGGGATGGTCAATATAAGGAATCTTTGACAGCTCTTTTCTTGGACCATAGACTTTGACTTGATTTTGTTGCATCAATTGGGGCACACCACCAATATGATCCTTATGCCAGTGGGTCAGCCAAATTTGCGTTAAGGTTAAATCGTGTGCTTGGCAAAAATCTGTCACATATTGTGCTTCGGTTGGATCAATCACTACGGCTTGTTGAGAGGGTAGATGCTCAATCAGCCAAATGTAATTTTGCAGTGGATTTTGAATATCTAATAAGTGAACTTTGTAATCCATATTTATTTTCTCAAGATCTATTAAATATCATCTTAAAACAAAAATTGAATGCGGTGGTGCTTAGATCAGTGTACTGGGTCTATAAAAAGTATAAAAATATACGGTGCTGTTTTAAAAAAAGCGTACACTAAGCGCGTTTTTTTATCTCCTGATCGCTATTATGAGTGTTGCATATCGCGCTGATATTGATGGCCTGCGAGCCATTGCAGTGTTATTGGTGGTGTTTAACCATTTAGGTTGGTCGTGGTTTTCTGGTGGTTATATTGGCGTAGATATTTTCTTTGTCATTTCAGGCTATTTGATTACTTCAATTTTAATTAAACAGCTGACTGAACAACGTTTTTCGATCGCCCATTTTTATAAAAAACGTGTTTTACGTTTAGCACCGGCTTTTTTTACCGTGTTGGCAACGGTCAGTGTTTTGGCTTGGCAGGTGATGTTGCCGGATGAGCTGATCAAATATGCTCAAAGTGCCTTATATGGCACATTTTTGATGGCCAATCTGCATATGCAAAATGAGGTGGGTGATTATTTTAGTCAAAGCGTTGACACCATTCCGCTGCTACATTTGTGGTCACTTGGGGTAGAAGAGCAATTTTATATTTTTTGGCCACTGATTTTAGCCTTGGTGTTTAAAGCGCGTCTGCGCCGTGGGTTATGGGTCGTGATCGTCGGTGCTATTTTGGCTTCTTTATATTATGCCCAGCAGCAGCTTCAGATTAATGCGCATAAAGCTTATTACAGTATGCCAGTACGGGCTTTTGAGCTGTTGTTGGGGGCTTTGATTATCTTTTTACCCAAAATTAAGTTGCCACAGCTGTTGTTGCGCGTATTGGTGAGTGTATGTTTGGTGGTGATTATGGTCATTGCGACTTGTTTTGATCAACATACGCCATTTCCAGGCTTAATGGCACTGATTCCATGTATCGCCACAGCATTGATGATTTATTTTGGACAATTTACAAAAAGTCACAACCCATTATTAAATCATGTGTTGAGCTTATGGATTGGCAAAATTTCTTATCCGTTATATTTATGGCATTGGCCTGTGATTGTGTTTGCAGGTTTTTATTTATTGCCCAATACTTTGCTGACTCAACTGTGTATTTTGGTGATCACTGTGCTGCTTGCATGGATAACCTATCGATATATTGAACAACCCACTCAACGTTTTGCACATGCTGCGCCTTGGCGCGTAATTGGTGTGGGTTTTATGCTGCCGGCTTTGAGTGTTGCCGGTAGCGCAAAAATGGTTGAGCAATACGCTGGTTTTCCTGAACGTTTTTCTTATACCGTGCATGCACAATTGGAAGCATTAAACAGTTTTGCACATCGTTTACGCGCAGAATGTATTGGTTATCCAAGTGCTGAGCGGTTTTCCTCAGCCGAAACATGTCGTTTGGGTGTAGACAAAGCCGAGGTGGATTTTATTTTAATTGGTGACTCGCATGCCAATAGTGCCACAGGTATGTTTGACTTATGGGCTAAAGATGCAGGCTTAAGAGGCTATGATGTGACACAAAGTTCAACCTTATACTTACCACAGGTCGAGCGCTTAGCGCGCAACGGTAGCACATGGCAAATCAACACCGCATTTAAACGTCGCAACGATGCCATAACGGCACATTTAAGCCAACAGCATTATCCTATGGTAGTTTTAACAGGGTATTATCATGCCTATTTAGGGCAGACCTTAAAACTACAAGATGGTGTGCATCAACAGCGCCAAGCAATTCTATACCAAGGTTTAAAGCGAGCCATTACGCATGCAGAGCAGGCAAGTGATCAGGTTATTTTATTATTGGATGTGCCTGAGCTTAGCAATATGAGTGCTGATTGTCACATGCGTGCTGAAATTTTACAACGCGACATGGCATGTAGTTTTTCAAAAGCCAATGAAGCACAAGTCGCGGCTGAATTTGAGCAGATTTTAATACGCTTAAAATCAGATTTTCCACATGTAAAATTGATTGATCCTAAAGATGTGCTATGTAAGGCAGATCTTTGTCAATCGAGCATGGATGGTATACCGATTTATCGTAATAAAGATGATGATCATTTAAGTTTTCAGGGTGCTCAAGCTATTGGTCGAGCGTATTTAGAAAAATTTGGTAATCCATTGCAATAAAGCCATAAAAAAAGCCGTGATTCAAATCACGGCTTTTTGATCTTAGCGTATTTTGGCCAAGAAGCGACTTAAACGGGTCATGGCTTCACGTAACTCATTTTCAGCGGGTAAGAATACTACGCGGAAATGATCAGGCGTTGGCCAGTTAAAGCCTGTACCTTGTACCAATAACACTTTTTCGGCACGTAGAAAATCAAGCATCAGCTTTTCATCGTCTTGGATTGGATAAATGTTTGGATCAAGTTTTGGGAAGCAATACATAGCACCCTCAGGTTTTACACAAGACACCCCTGGGATTTCATTGAGCATTTCCCATGCAATATTGCGCTGCTCATATAAACGACCGCCGGGACGAATCAAATCATTAATTGATTGATAACCGCCAAGGGCTGTTTGAATGGCATATTGTGCTTGATGATTGGCACATAAACGCATAGATGCCAACATGTCTAAGCCTTCAATGTAGTCTACAGCGCGTGAACGATCGCCGGTGATGGCCATCCAACCTGAACGGTAGCCTGCAATACGATACGATTTTGACAAACCATTAAATGAGATACACAGTTGATCACCGGCAAGGGCCGCGACTGAAACATGTTCAATACCGTCATAGACAATTTTATCGTAAATTTCGTCGGCAAATAAGATTAAGTCATATTTCTTCGCCAAAGCCACAATCTGCTCAAGCACATGACGTGGATAAACCGAACCAGTTGGGTTGTTAGGGTTAATAATCACAATCCCACGGGTATTGGGGGTGATTTTACTTTCCATGTCGGCAAGGTCAGGATACCAATGGTTCTCTTCATCACATTTATAGTGAATAGCTGTACCGCCTGATAGATTGACCGCTGCGGTCCACAACGGATAGTCAGGCATAGGCACCAACATCTCATCACCATCATCAAGCAAACCTTGCATGGCCATGACAATCAGTTCAGAAACACCATTGCCGATATACACGTCATTGACATGCATATTTAAAATGCCTTTTTGCTGATAATACTGACAAATGGCTTTACGCGCAGGGAAAATGCCTTTGGAGTCGGTATAACCTACCGCATTGGGTAAGTTGAGTGCCACATCATTGATAATTTCTTGTGGCGCTTCAAAACCAAATGTAGCGGGATTGCCAATGTTGAGTTTAATGATTTTATGGCCGGCCTCTTCCATCTCATTGGCCGCTCGTAACACAGGTCCGCGAATGTCGTAGCATACATGCTCGAGCTTAGAAGATTTTTTAATTTCGCGACGGGGTGTGTTACCTAAAACGGACATGTTTTCATCCAATTATATGTATGTTAAGAAAAAATAGATTACGGAAAACGCACAATCTATGTTGAAATTTAGCTAGAAATTTTATCTTGTCTAGCGTAAATATGAAGTTACCAAAGCATGACATTGAATGTCGAAGATTTAAAGGAGTTTAATGATGGGAAAACTCAATAAAACCGAGCGTGAATGGCAAAGAGAGTTATCACCAGAGGAATTTCATATTACCCGTCAAAAAGGCACGGAGCCTGCATTTACGGGAAAATATTGGAATACCAAGCAAGATGGCACCTATGTATGCCGTTGCTGTGGTACGCCACTGTTTAGCTCTGAAACCAAATATGACAGTGGTTGTGGGTGGCCAAGTTTTTATCGTGCCTTAACCCCATCTGCTATAGAAGAGCATGTAGATACCTCGCATGGTATGACGCGCTCAGAAATTGTCTGCCATCACTGCGATGCACATTTAGGGCATGTCTTTGATGATGGTCCTGAACCCACAGGGCTTCGTTATTGTGTGAATTCAGCATCATTAGAATTAAAAAGTCATGAAAAAAATGATGAGGACAGCTATCCATGAGCAACATTTATCAGTTTAAGGCTGAATTGTTGGATGGACAAGAACAATCTTTATCGGTTTATACTGGTAAAGTTTTGTTGATTGTAAATACAGCCAGTAAGTGCGGTTTTACCCCACAGTTTTCTGGGCTTGAAAAGCTCTACCAACAATACAAAGATCAAGGTTTAGAAGTTTTAGGTTTTCCATGTAATCAATTTGGGGGGCAAGATCCGGGTAGCAACAGGGAAATTGGCGCCTTTTGCCAAAAAAATTATGGGGTAAGCTTTCCCATGTTTGCCAAAGTCGATGTCAAGGGCACCGAAGCACATCCCGTCTTTCGTTATTTAACCAATAACAGTAAAGGTATTTTGGGAAATGGCATTAAATGGAACTTTACCAAATTTTTAATTGGGCGTGATGGGCGAATTATTCAGCGTTTTGCCCCAACCACTAAGCCTGAAAGTTTACAAGAAGAGATCGAAAAGGCGTTACAATAGACATAATTTAAGGCGATTGAGAGAATCGCCTTAGTTTTTTGATCATGACTTGGAGCAATACACATGAATTTAACACAAAAAGTGCTAAGTGCGATGTTGCTCGCTGGCTTAAGCACATTCAGTGTGGCAAATGTTGAAGAATTAGAATTGGCGTTAGAACAAGATTTAAAAGCGTTATTAACCAGCAAACAAAAGCCTTATGTGCCAAAAGTCGATCCAGCCTTAGAAAAACAGTTACAAGCGCAACAAAATAATAAAGATTATCAAGTTGCTTGGATCAGTCGTCCTAAAATTGAGTTTAGTGACGCAGATTATCAAGCTTATAAAAATCCAGTTCGCCTAAAACTCACCGTTTTGGCCAATGATGGACGCATTGTGAAAGCAGAGGTGCTGAAAAGCTCAGGCTCAAAAGCACTCGATGCCAAAGTGGTTCAGGCTTTGGCATCGGCGCAATTAGAAGCAATTGCCATGATGGATCGCAATGTAATTTATAGCTTTGTACATGAGTTTAGTATTCATAACGCTTAAAGCACAGTTTTTAGGCGTTGAATGGCTTGCTCACATTGGGCTAAATCTGCTACCAATGCTAAACGTACATGGTTTTCGCCTGGATTACCGTTTGCTGTATCGCGTGATAGATAGCGACCAGGTAATACTTTAATATGAGCTTTTTCCATGAGCATTTTGGCAAACTTTTCATCATGCTCGACTTTTAACCAGTAATAAAAACCAGCATCGGGTTTTTGCAGTGGCAAGATATGCCCCAGTTCGTGTTGGAATAAATCAAATTTTGCACGGTATTGCACGCGGTTTTCTTCCACGTGTTGTTCATCATTCCATGCAGCAATTGAGGCAAGTTGATGTTGCACAGGCATGGCGGCGCCATGATAAGTACGAAACTTTAAATAGGGTTTGAGTAAAGCTGCATCACCTGCCACAAAGCCTGAGCGCATGCCGGGTAAATTAGAACGCTTGGATAAAGAGTGAAACACCACACAGTTTTTGTAATCGTGGCGTCCCATTTCGGCACAGACTTCAAGTAAGCCCACCGGTGCTTGGTCAAACCACAGTTCTGAGTAACATTCATCTGAGGCAATCACAAAGCCGTATTCATCAGACAGTGCAATTAATTTTTTTAACTGCTGTTTAGAAATCACCGCACCTGTTGGGTTGCCCGGTGTACAGACAAATAACAGCGCTGTGTTTTGCCATACCTGTTGAGGTACAGCATCAAAATTACCTAAATAGCCATTTTCTTCGCTACAGTTAATAAAATAAGGCTTAGCCCCGGCAAGTAAAGTTGCACCTTCATAAATTTGGTAAAACGGATTTGGCATCACCACATAAGGGCTATCTTCACGTTTGACCATGGCTTGTACAAAAGAAAAAATGGCTTCGCGTGTCCCAGAGACCGGTAAAACATGTTGTTCAGGGTCAATATGCGTTAAAGCAAAACGACGTGTTAGCCAAGCTGCAATACTTTGACGCAACTCAGGTAGACCTTTGCTGTTTGGATATGTCGATAAATGCTCAAAATGCTCAACAATGGCTTGTTTAACAAATGCAGGCGCAGGATGTTTGGGTTCACCCATAGACAGGGCAATCAAAGGCAAGTTGGCAGGTTGAATATCTGCAAATAATTGATTTAATTTTTCAAAAGGATAAGGGTGTAGTAACGACAACTGTGCGTTCATAACATAAAAACCGTATAAATTAAGATTGATGGCAAATTTGGTGTGAGGCCTGATCAAGCGCGGCTTTTAAACGCTCAGCAAATAATTGGGCTTCTGCATCACTCATCGGTTCGCTTTCTTTTTTAGTGACAAAGAACGTATCTTCAGCACGCTCGCCTAAGGTCACAATACGTGCTGAATGAATATCTAAACCTTGCATCATAAACAGACCGCCAACACGGGCCAGTAACCCCGGTTGATCAAGGGTTGAAATTTCGACCATATGTTGTTGTAAGGCTGCATTAAAACTAATGGTGACGGTGTTTTGAATCTCAAAGTGGCGCAATTGACGTGGAATACGGCGCTGCATTAAACCCGGATACTGATCCGATTGACTCAAAGCACTCACCAGTGCAGCGATCAAAGCTTGCTCACGTTCAGGGTCGCTGAGTAAGTTGCCAAAACGATCGAGCACCACATAAGTATCTAAGCTAAACGAAGTGCTTGCCGTAATGATGCGCGCATCTTGCACATCCAAATTCATGCGATCGAGTACCGCAACTGTGGTTGCAAATAAATTGGGTTGATCTTGGGTATAAATAAAGATTTGCACAGCATCTTGTGCCGTTTTACGATGTGCACGTAATAACACCAAAGGGGCAGGATTATTGCCATGACGTAAAATTGCGCGGGTGTGCCATGCAATTTCATCGGCAGATTCTTTAATAAAATAATCATCGCCTAATTCTTGCCATACTTTTTCCACCTCTTCTAAGGCAAAATCATTGACAAGCAATTCGCCGGCACTAAATTTGGTGTCTTCAATCAGCATTTGATAATTAACAGGTCGCCCAAGTCCTGAGCGAATCACATCACGGGCATGGGTGTATAGCTGACGCATCAGCGATGCACGCCATGTGTTCCAAAGGCTTGGATTTGTCGCATTAATATCGGCAACGGTTAAGGTATATAGATAATCAAGATGCTCCATATCCCCGACTTTTTCAGCAAATTGCTGCACTACGTCTGGATCAGAGATATCTTTTTTCTGCGCAGTGACAGACATCAATAGATGGTTTTGCACCAGCCATGCCACCATATTGCATTCACGCTCGGTAAAGCCATGTTTACGACCAAACTCAATCGCGTCCATCGCGCCAAGTTCACTGTGGTCGCCACCACGACCTTTGGCAATATCATGGAAAATGGCAGCTAAATAAACAATGTCACGGCGTACTAGGCGTTGAAACACAGAACTGACCACAGGGAAGTCTTTGGTAAATTCAGGCTCCTTAAAACGATTCAGATTGCGTAATAGCAATAAAGTGTGCGCATCTACCGTATAAATGTGGAACAAGTCATATTGCATCAACCCTGTGATTTGACCAAAGGCTGGAATATAGTTGCCCAATACCCCATAACGCTTCATCGCCACTAAAGTGTCATATAAACGATACGGTGAGCGAATAATGGACATAAACAAAGCTTGATGAATAGGATTTTCACGAAAGCCATGATCAATCTTTTTAGCGGCTAAAGTTAATAAGCGTAAGGTACGAGCACGAATCCCTTCAATCTCAGGACGATTGGCCAATAAGTAGAAAATTTCTAAAATTGCACTTGGGTTTTCAGAAAATACCTTATGGTGCTGTACTGCAAGTTTGTTATCCACTAATTTAAAGTGGTGATTAATTTCAACAATTTCACGTTCATATTGCGGTAAACGTGGTGTGATAACTGATTCATTAAAATAAGCCAGTAGCATTTCATTTAAAGTAGATACTTGCTGTGCAGTACGATAATACTGCTTCATAAATTGTTCGATTGGATAATTAGGGGATTGATGCTCTTCACGCTCAAAACCAAATTTGGCCGCAATCTCACGTTGATAGTCAAACAATAAACGGTTTTCATCACGCTTGGTAAGACGGTGCAGATGATGACGAATTTCCCATAAGAAAAGTTCAGCTTGTTCTAACACTTCGAGTTCAAATTCAGAAATAAAGCCTAAATGCACCAAATCATAAATACGATTGACGCGAAAATGCCGTTTGGCAATCCAACCAATTTGGTTAATATCACGAATGCCCCCTGGTGCATTTTTAATGTCAGGTTCTAAGTTGCTTTCGGTGTTGTTGTGCTGCGCGTAGCGTTTTTGTTGTTCAAGCATTTTGGCGTCAAAGAAGGTCTTGTCGGTCCAACTTTTTGACACAATGCGCCGTGGCCATTTGCTTAAGTTATTATTGCCAACAATCAAACGGGCTTCGATTAAACTGGTCGCCACAGTTAAGTCATGTGTGGCTTGTTCAACGCAATCGTTAATGGTGCGTACACTAATGCTCGGTTTAAAGTTACCTACATCCCAAAGTGATGAAATAAAGGTCGAGATTTTTTGTTCATCTTGAGCACTGATGTACTCTTCAGCCAAGATCATAATATCGACATCAGAATAAGGCAGCATTTCGCGGCGTCCATAACCGCCCACTGCAAATAGGCCTAAATGCGTGCTGTCAAGTTCGGCATGTTGCCATAAAAAAATTAAGGCTTCGTCAATTAAATCTGAACGGGTACGAATAATATCGCGAATGGAATAACCCTGTTCAAAATACGCTTGTAGTTGCTGCTCTACATCACTGCGCCACTGATTAATGGCGTGAATATCATGATGATCATGGGTGTATTTCAGCAAAGGTAGAGTATTGATCATGAACAGGGTCCGTTATTATGTAAAGTCCGAATAGTGTTGCACGCTAACTTGATCTGCAGCCTGTTGTGCTAACTGACGTGCTTGGGTGGTGTCTTGGGCACGTGCAGTTGCCACACCCATACGGCGACGTTTAAAGCCTTCAGGTTTGCCAAACAGACGTAAATCTGTATCGGGATGTGCTAAAGCAAGATTCAAGCCAGAAAATGTAAGATTCTGATGATCCATGCCTGCATAAATCACAGCACTTGCAGCAACACTATGACGCGCGGTATTGACCGGTAAGCCTAAAATGGCGCGTGCATGTAATTCAAATTCGCTTTGAAATTGTGAAGCCAAGGTCACAAGCCCTGTATCATGCGGACGTGGTGAAACCTCACTAAACCATACTTTGTCACCTTTGACAAATAGTTCTACCCCAAAAATACCGCAGCCACCAAGCGCAGTCGTGACCTTGTGGGCAATACGTTTGGCCTCGTTTAAGGCGGCTGCACTCATCGGTTGTGGTTGCCAACTTTCCACATAATCACCAGCATCTTGACGATGCCCAATTGGGTCGCAATATGAGGTTTCAATCTCACCTGTTTGTGGATGCTTGCTGCGTACAGTGAGTAAGGTGATTTCAAAATCAAAATCAATTTGAGCTTCAACAATCACGGTACCTTGGTTTACACGACCACCCGTTTGTGCATATTCCCAAGCAGCATCAACTTCATCAAATGAAGTAACACGCGATTGCCCTTTGCCTGAGGATGACATGACGGGCTTAACAAAGTTTGGATAGCCAATGTCATCACATGCCGCACGAAAGGCCGCTAAAGTGTTGGCAAAACGATAAGCAGAGGTCGGTAGGCCGAGTTCTTCGGCGGCTAAACGACGAATGCCTTCACGGTTCATGGTGAGATTGACCGCTTTTGCTGAAGGAATCACGGTTGCTGTGGCAGCTTGTTCAATCTCGATCAAGACTTCGGTGGCAATTGCTTCAATTTCAGGCACAATTAAATGCGGTTGTACTTGGGCAATTAATTGTTTGAGTGCTTGAGGGTCGGCCATGTTTAAGCTATAGCTAAAATGCGCCACTTGCATGGCAGGGGCATCTGCATAACGGTCGGCAGCGTGAACTTCGACCCCTAAACGTTGTAATGAAATGACCACTTCTTTGCCAAGTTCGCCCGAACCTAACAGCAAGACTTTAAATGCAGACGTTTGTAATGGGGTGCCAAGAGTGACGCTCATGAGTAATATCCTTTACCTGTTGAGGTTTTAGCATAGCAGAACTCATTGCGCTGTTGGATTGGCAGTATTTGAAAATGTTAGGCCAATAACTCAGATTTTTGGCTAAATATGGCAGAAAAAATGCTAAAAAAGGAGCACAGGGCTCCTTTATAGGGGAAGGTAGGTATAGATTAAGCCATAGGTTAAGGCTGCAGTTAAGGTGGCAGGTACAATTTGCTTAAATTTAAAATACAGCGCTGTGAGCACTAAAAAGCCCATGAGCATGGCAAAACTTTTATTTGGACTTTGTAATAATGGCGGCAAGGTGGCAACCACCAGCATGGCACTAATGGCAGCAATACCAATACTGCCTAACGCAATTTTTAGCCATAACGCCCCTCGTTTTTGCCCATCTTGCTGAAACTTTTGAATCACAAAAAATGGTCCAAAACGAGAAGCAAAGTTGGCAATACCTACTAAAATACCTACTAAAATAATTTCAAGATCCATGCATCAGCTCCTTAAATGTTCAGGATCAGGTTTTTTGAGCACATAATGCTTAAATAAGCCGGCAAAAATCCCTGAACTAATGCCAATAAAAATGGCTGCAGATAAATCAATAAAGTAACAAGCAATTGCAGCAACTATAATGGTCACGACCACAATAAAGGTATGTTTACGCTCAAAAGCAGCCAACAAGAAACTTAAGAATAACGCAGGCAGTAAGAAATCTAAGGCAGCTTGTAAAAATTGTGGCATTTGACTGACTTGATCGGCAAATAAACCACCTAAGAATGAGCCTGTTGCCCATGACAGCCAACTAAACAAACTCAAACCCAACATCCATGATTCTGACCATTGTTGGCGACGCTGTGACAGTTGAATCATACCTGAGGCAAAAACCTCATCGGTGAGACCCCATGCCCAAAAGGCTGTTTTTTTTAAGTTCAGTTTGTCTTGAATTAAGTTATATAAGGCAGGGCCATAAAGCAAATGGCGAATATCCAATGCAATCACGGTCAGCGCAGTCATCCAAATAGATGTACCACTGCCTAATAAGGCCACCACCAAGAATTGACTTGCACCTGCATACATTGAACAGGACAAAAACAAAGCTTCCCATGCGGTAAAACCAAATTGCGTGGCTGATACACCAAAGGCAAATGAAACGGGTAAATAAGTAAACATGATGGCTTGGCTATCTTTAACGCCTTGCCAAAAGCTCGCGGGTTGCGCGGGCAATAATTGCTGTTCAGACACGACACACCTTGTGGGGGAGCGGAACTTAAGAGAAAGAAGATTGAGTATTCTACTTGAATTCACTAGCATAGTGACGAAATGTTTTTAAGGTGAATCAGATGAGAGTGAAAGTTAAGCATCAAATGGCTGTAGCTGCTCTGTTGGCTGCATTTGGGCTAACTGCGTGTGGTCAAGACAACGCTGCCCCAACACAGGTTAAAGCTGCGCCTAAACTCAGTCATGATGCGACCGAATATGCCACTCAAGCTTGGCAATTGATCAATCAAGTAGATGGATTGGTGTATGCCAAAGACATGGCAAGAATTGAAAGTGAAGTACGCGTCCCTGCACGTAAACTCAGTACCGATTGGCGTATTAACGTAAAAATGACCGATTCAGTGACTGAAGGTAAATATGCACTATGCCGTAAAGCGTTAACCAGTTTAGAGATTTGGGCACGCACCACCTTGCAAAGTACTGCCTCTGCACCACAAAAGCAGCTCGATTATGAACGTGATAAGCGCCAATGTGCTGATGCATTACAGCGCCCCGAACTTGGCAATACCGATCCCAAACAAAAAGGCAATGCGGTCGTGGTTGAGTTATAAATTGCACTATGTAAGTGCGTTTAGCTATGCTTGAGTGCATCAATAAGCCCCATATTGGGGCTTTTTATTTTAAATTTATTTAAGCCCTTACCACTAAGTTAAGGTGCTGCATAAAAAAGTCTAATTTAGCTGCTGTAAGATGAGCCATATTTTGTATGCAGCGTGAGCCTTAGCTATCACCACAATTTATTTGATCTTGCTGAATAATTGTAGCAAAGCTAATAGTAATAGTTTTGGTGCTGCAACTCCTCAGCATATTGATAAAACCGGTGAAAAACAGTTTAGGTTGTATTTTTTATCATGTTTAGGTATTAAAAAAGCCCCAATAATGGGGCTTTTTTTTAAAGTAGCTTATACATTAAAGCGGAAGTGTAAAACGTCACCATCTTGTACGATATAAGTTTTACCCTCTAAACGCCATTTACCTGCTTCTTTGGCGCCTGCTTCGCCGTTGTACTGTACGAAATCTTCGTAAGCAATACATTCAGCACGAATAAAGCCTTTTTCAAAGTCAGTGTGAATCACGCCGGCTGCTTGTGGTGCAGTTGCGCCCACTTTTACGGTCCAAGCACGCACTTCTTGTACACCTGCAGTAAAGTAGGTTTGTAAGCCAAGTAGGGCATAACCGGCACGAATCACCACGTTGAGACCTGGTTCTTCCATGTCCATCGCTTCTAAAAATTCAGCACGGTCTTCATCTTCAAGCAATGAAATTTCGGCTTCAATTTGGTTGCAAAGTGGTACAACAATCGCGTTTTCAGATGCAGCTAAGGCTTTGACTGCATCAAGATGTGGGTTGTTTTCAAAACCATCTTCTGCCACGTTAGCAATATACATTGTTGGTTTTAAGGTTAATAAACCAAAACCACGCACCAATTTACGCTCGTCATCGTCTAAATCGGCAGCACGTGCAGGTTTACCTTCATCAAGTAAAGGTAAGATTTTTTCTAAAACTGCTTTGGTTGCTACAGCTTCTTTGTCGCCACCTTTTGCAGATTTTGTTAAACGGGTCACTGCTTTGGTCACTGTTTCTAAATCGGCTAAAGCCAACTCAGTATTAATGGTCGCAATATCGTCAAGCGGGTCAATTTTACCATTAACGTGAATCACGTTCTCATCTTCAAAACAACGTACCACGTGAGCAATCGCATCAGTTTCACGAATGTTGGCTAAAAATTGGTTACCTAAGCCTTCACCTTTTGATGCACCTGCCACTAAACCTGCAATATCTACAAATTCCATTGTGGTTGGAATCACACGTTGTGGTTTAACGATCGCGGTAAGTTTATCAAGACGTGGGTCAGGTACAGGTACAATCCCTGTGTTTGGCTCGATGGTACAAAACGGGAAGTTTTCCGCAGCAATTGCAGCTTTGGTCAATGCATTAAATAGGGTAGATTTACCAACGTTGGGTAAGCCAACAATACCACAATTAAAACCCATGAAATTACTCACAAAGTGTTATTTAAAAATTGCTGCTGATTTTACAACAAAGCCAAGCCAAAGTCATGAACATGCAGTACTGTGCTGGGTTTTTCATGAGCTTGCATACAATTGGTGTTAAATCACATTGTGTTTGGCTTTTAATATCGCTTAAAGTAACTTCAAAGCGATGAGCTTGTCGATGCAAGAAAAAAACCACGGAGTTTGTATGCGTACACTTTACCAGTTTCCTTTATCACACTTTTGTGAAAAAGCACGTTGGTTGCTTGATCATAAAGAACTGGATTATGTGGCACACAATTTAATCCCCGGAGTACATCGCGCTTTTACTCGTTTAAAAACCGGTCAAAATAAACTGCCAATTTTAAAAAATGCAGAACATTGGATTGTGGGCAGCACCGATATTGCACTACATTTAGATGAATATTATCCAGAACATCGTGTGTTGCCGAGTGATGAAAATTTACGTCAACACGCTTTACAAATTGATGCGCTTGCCAATGAAATGGGACGTCATGTACGCCGTTGGGTATTAGCCCATGCTTTACAAGGCAGTGATGAATCGGTTGAAATTTTAATTGGTGAAAAAGGCTATATGCGACAATTTGATAAATACACCCGACCTTTAATTAAAAAATTAGTCTCCACAGGTTATCAATTAAAAAGCGATAAAGTGGCTGCTTCAAAAGCTGAACTTGACGCCATGATTCCCAAGCTCAATGCTCAATTAATTGAAAATAACGGTAGTTATTTGCTAGGTTCACGTTTAGGACTGGCTGATATTGCAGTGTGTAGCATGCTTGCTCCAATTTTGGCATTGCCCAACACGCCGTGGGAAAGCGAACAACTTGATACTTTTTCAGCAGAATTTTTAGCTTATCGTGAATATTTACAACAATTACCTCTGGGGCAATACATTGCGCGTGTATATGCAACCGAACGTCGCGCTCGCGTAGATTGGCGTGGTATGTGATTTTTTTTAGATAAATTTTTCAAAAAATAGCTTTTAATAGATAAAATCATCGTTATTTTTTTGCTCAACTGGTATTTTTTTGCAAAAAAATTTAATAAAGTGAAAAATTATACTAAAAAAGCTTTTATTTTTTTAAATTTAGGAAAATAATTTAAATGAGATGTTGTTAATCTATATTGCAAGGGTGTGATGGGGATTGAAAAGAGTAACAGGCACAATAACTCATCAAGTTAAGTGGTCTTTACCCATAAGGTCTCGATTCGACTGAAAACGCAATTTATCACAAGTGAATTGGCACAAGCTATAGGTTAAAAACGTATAGTGGTTGCAGTAAAACGTTTTAACGTTTGCCTCAAACACCCTAAAAAATTCTATACGACATCATCTATTACGATAAACATAATACGCTAGGATGATGGCATGCAACTTGATCGCTTTGATAAACAAATTCTTGAAATGCTTACCCATCAAGACTTAAATCTCAATGAACTCTCAGAACGGGTAAATTTGTCGGTCAGTTCGGTGCATCGTCGGATTAAGCAACTGATTGATCACAATATTATGACCCAATTAAAACGGGACTTAAATTACGAAAAATTGGGCTTTAGCTTGCATGTGTTACTACAAGTGTCACTAAGCAAACACGACAGCGATACTTTTGCTAAGTTTTTAGAAGCATTGAAAGACATTCCAGAAGTCATACATGCTTTTTTAGTGACAGGGCAATCGGCAGATTTTATTGTAGAAATGGTGGCCAAAGACATGCAAAGTTATAGTGAGGTATTACTACAACGCATTGGTAAAATTGAGCATGTGGTTGCATTGCATTCAAGTTTTGTGATTAAAGAATACGACGTGTTTGATTGCCATAGTTTACTAAGCAAAGCCTAAAAGCAAAAAACGCGCTCGAAAGCGCGTTTTTAAATCCATGACAGATTAAGCGTCTAATTGATTGAGTACATCATCTGAGAATTCAACGTTGGTGTAAACGTTTTGTACATCATCTAAATCTTCAAGCATATCAATCATTTTCATGATTTTTTTCGCTTGTTCAATATCGGTGATTTCAGCTTTTGTGGATGGGCTCATAATCACTTCAGCATTGTCTGATTTTAAGCCGGCAGCAGATAATGCGTCTTGTACATCACCAAAACTTTCAGGTGTAGTGATGACTAAGATTTGATCTTCAGATACTTCAATATCTTCAGCACCCGCTTCTAATGCCACTTCCATGATCTGATCTTCTAAAGATAGATCTTCAAACGTAATCTCACCACGTTTGGTAAACAAGAAAGCCACTGAACCGTTAGTGCCTAAGTTACCGTCGGTTTTGCTAAAGCAGTGACGTACATCAGGTACAGTACGGTTTAAATTGTCCGTCATTGTTTCAACAATCACAGCCACACCACCGACACCATAACCTTCATAGGTGACTTCTTTTAAATCATCGTTATCTTCACCACCAGCACCACGTTGGATCGCACGGTTGATGACATCGCGTGTCATGTTAACAGATAAGGCTTTTTCAACGACCGCACGTAAACGTGGGTTGCTGGCTGCATCTGCACCACCGAGTTTAGCGGCAGTTGTCAGTTCACGGATGTATTTAGTAAATAATTTACCACGACTAGCATCTTGTTTTGCTTTGCGATGCTTAATATTGGCCCACTTGGAATGACCCGCCATGCGAAATATGCTCCTTGTAGATTGGCCTTATGCCGATCAAATTGAGGTGAATTCTAGCATAAGGCTTTTTTTCGGATAAAGAGTTTTATACTGAGTTTTTATGCATTTATGCATCGTTGCTCACTAGGTAACTTAAAATAGTATGTTAAACGGATGTTATGTTTGGAGCGCAACAGCTGAGGTTGAGTCACACAAACGCCAGATAAGTAGTCTTAAGTTTTACAGGTGACTTAATTTAGCCTCTGTTAATGTACATTGCTTGAGATGCTTTAATAATTATTTATGACAGGTGGATGTAGATATCTTTGGTAATAAACTTAGTGGTTTTATGTCTTAAAGTGGTTTTATTGATACTTTTAAAATATAATAAAATATAAATTAAATCTTAAATAGTGTCTGAATGCTCTTTTCAGCGGCTTAAATACCTATTAGACTTTTGTCTTAGGTGGTTGTGTTCAAAAAAGCTGTTTTTTGGCAATCAAGCTTGATAATGGAGTAATGTTAATGACAATTTGGTCTATGTTATGTGTAGCATTTGTGGTTTTTATGCTTGTTGTGGGCTGGTCATTGCTTGAATTTTACCTTGAATTACGTAAAGAAAAGCGTTTAAGCACTAAAATGGTCTATCCAAGGCCCAAAAATCATATTTCTATGAAACATACTGCATAAAATTCAAACATCATAAGTTGCGTTAAGAAAGCTTATGAATTAATTGTTTTTTTATATAATAAAATTTCAAATTTGATGCTAGCAGTATTTGTTTTTGTACGGTGTATTTATTTTTCTAGTTAAATTGTTCATGAAAAGATGTTGACTGAATAAGCATTTGAATCTAAAACACTTGTTTTTTATGATTTTCTTAGTTAGTATTCTTGCCGCTAGAGAATGTTTGTATTAAATATCTAAGCCTTATAGGGCCTATAGCTCAGTTGGTTAGAGCAGCGGACTCATAATCCGTTGGTCGACAGTTCAAGTCTGTCTGGGCCCACCATATAAAACAACCACTTACGTGTACTAATCGTAAGTGGTTTTTTTGTTTTTGCAAGCTAGTAAGCAAATGGTAAGCAGATGAAATCAACTTAAACAAACAGTTTTTTGTATAGTTCTTCTAGGTTTGGATCTGTGCTTGGAATGAAGTCTTGAAGTTTCGGGTGAATGCGGAAATCTGCTTCGGCTTTTGTAGATATCTCTTTAACTTCACTAGACCAGTTTTTCCTTCTGTATTCTCGCCAATTTAATTTAATTTTGAGTGGTCGACTGTATCCTTTTAATTCTATAAGGAAGATCTGATCACATAATTCATCAAATAAAAAGACATGTGAACGATGGAAGTGAGGATTTCTTTTTAGTAATAACTCTAATGAATTGATGAGGAGTGAACAGCAATCATTAGAAAGAGCGGTACTATTAATGGTTACTCCCCAGTGATGCAATAAATACAATGCACATAGGCTGTCGAGTGAGCCATAGCTTGCTATATGTTTTAAGCAACTCTTATCAAAGTCTTTAATACGTCCATTGGATGAAATGAACTCTACGATATGGCGAGGTAAAGTAGCTAATACTGATAATATAAGATCTTCATCAAATGTTTGATATTTCAAGATTTTCCATAGAGGATGGTTAATAATATTAGATGAGCCAGTACATTTAGATTCAACATTATTTATCTGGTATTTTTGTGGTGTGGATAACCCACATTTATACTTTGTAAATAAGTTCTGTACCTTGTAATCTTTGTGGTATCCATAAAAAAATTTCTCCATATCATAATCATTTTTATATTTCCCAAAGCTTACTAACTGATTATAAAAAAAGTCATACCAACTTATTGTTTTTGCAAAATCTAACCTAGTTCTTCGCGGGCGGCCCATGTATCACTCTGACTGACTAAAGTACAACTTATCTTAACTGAAAATTTAGAAAGAAAAACATTATTTTGCAAAGTATTATTCCAAATTGATTTGTGGTGTTATGACTCTAAATCAACAAGGACACAAAAAAATGTCATTTAAGCATAAACATAGGCCGATTACAGATGATCGACTTGTACTAACTACTAAAGAGACAGCTAGGCTCTTAGGGTATGCAGAACAAACTTTACGTAAGTGGGCTTTATATGAAAATGGCCCAATTAATCCTATTAGATATGGACGTACTCTTCGCTGGAGTAAGGC
>NZ_CANQLZ010000044.1 GCF_947624825.1 uncultured Acinetobacter sp. | reverse complement strand
CCAAAGCATTGCTATAAAGGCGTTATACAGATTTTTAGTCATAGTTTAGATCTCGCATATAGAGATTAAGAGGACGTAATTTTCATGAATAAATCAGAATTAATCGATGCAATTGCAGAACAAGGTGGTTTATCAAAGACTGATGCAGGTAAAGCATTGGATGCCACAATTGCCTCAATCACAAAAGCATTAAAAGAAGGCGATACAGTAACTTTAGTGGGCTTTGGTACATTTGCAGTGAAAGAACGTGCTGCACGTACAGGTCGTAACCCACAAACAGGCGAAACTTTAGAAATTAAAGCAAGCAAAGTACCTGGTTTTAAAGCAGGTAAAGGCTTGAAAGACGCAATTGCATAAGTCCTTATTGTAGTGAAAGACGCGCTAAGGCGCGTTTTTTTATGAAATTAGGGTTTTTATCAAGTGTAATGATTCATTCAATAGGGGTTTTCAGTTAAAATTCCCCGCAAATAAAATATTGGAATACTTATGGAAGCTTTTCGTAAAGTTATTAAGGGTTGGCTAGGTAAAGTCTTACTGGTGTTGTTTTTAACCCCTTTAGCACTTGTAGGTATTGAAGGATATTTTAGCGGTGGAAAAACAGAAGATACAGCACAGCTGATTAATGGCGATGCAATTTCAAAAAAAGAATTAGAGGCGCTGACAACCTCCTTTAAAGAGCAATATTTATCTTACGTCAATGGTGATGAAACATTGCTTAACCAAACATTTATTGAGAATAAAGCCCTTGATAGTTTGGTGGCACGTACCTTATTACTCCAACAAGCAGAAAAACTCGGTATTGCACTCAGCGATGCTCAGATTGAGCAAATGGTGGCTCAACAACCTAATTTCCAAGAAAATGGTCAGTTCTCAGAAACGTTGTACGCAAACTATTTACGTTCAGTAGGTATGACTAGCCAAAGTTTAATTACCAATTTACGTCAAGATCATGCTTTAAAAATGTTAAGTGACTCATTTTTACAACATGCTTTAGTCAGTCAAAAAGATATCCAGCAGATTGTAAATTTGCAAACTGAACAACGTACTCTGCATTTGGCGAGTATTCCACTCGATGAATACAAAAAAGCAGTCCAAGTTTCAGATCAAGAAGCGACAGAATATTACAATGCGCATAAAAATGCCTTTAAACAAGTTGCGAGTGTTGATGTAGATTATGTGGTTTTACCACAGGCTACTTTTACTCAGGTTGCAAGCACTGTTACAGAAGCTGAGTTACAAGCAGCATATGACAAATTTGTCGCGTCACAACAATCTAACGCAACGCCAATTGTGAAACACATTTTAGTCACCCTAGACGGTCGCACTGAAGATGAGGCCAAAGCACGTGCTACGATGGCTCAGACTGAAATTCAGCAAGGGGCGAGCTTTGCAGCAACTGCAGCTAAATATTCAGAAGATCCAGATTCAAAAGCAAAAGGTGGTGTGATTGAAGGTTATGCCAAGGGTGTCTTTGGTGAAGAATTTGACCAAGCTGTCACTAAAGAAAGTCAAGTGGCTTTAGTAAAAACACAATACGGTTTTCATGTTATTGAGGCACAAGCAGCAACTGCAAATGTTGCTAGCTTTGCCACTGAAAAACCACGCTTAGAAGCTGAAATTTTAAAAACTAAAGCTGCCAACGCTTTTTCTGATCGCGTTAATGCACTCAATGAGTTAGTGGTGAGTAGTGATGCTTTAGATGTGGTGTCGCAAGAAGTTCAGGGCGCTCAGGTACAAACGGTTAAAGCTGTGACTTTAAATACTCAGCATTCAGTATTAAGTGACTCAAGTGTAAAGCCAAAGTTATTTAATAACGATGTAGAAAATGGTGATCGTAATGTCTCAAGTAGTCTGCAACTTGCCAATGGTGATGTGGTTTGGGTGAAGGTACGTGATTATCATGCAGCTGGGGTACAAACCTTGGTGGAGGCGATGCCACGCGTAAAAGCGACTTTAATAGAGAAAAAAGCTGCTGCTGCTGCAACTGCTAAGATCCAAACGGCATTAAATGAGTTTAAAGCGCAGCCGGCTGCACAAGTACGTGCTAAACATGCCATTAATTTTGTTGATGCTGGTAACTTTGCACGCTCACAAGGTTTGTTAAAACGCGATGTAGAACGTGCAGCATTTAGCGTATTAGCACCTAAAGAAGGCCATTGGTCTGTGACTACAGCCACGTTGCCAAATGAGCTGATTGTAGTTGCAGTGTCTAAGGTACAAAAAAATACTGAGAATTTACCTGCAGAAGCGGTAACTCAGCTTGCAAGCTTGTATGAGAATTTGCGTGCCGAGCAAGAGCTAGATGACTATACGCGCTACTTAAAATCTCAAGCTAAAATTAAATAAATAAGCAATAAAAAAACCAGCCCGCGGGCTGGTTTTTTTATTCACGGCGTAACGTTAATTCATAGCCGGTATACTTACGAATATTAATCACGCCTGTATCGAGCATTAAATATTGACCTTTAATGCCTTGTAGGCGACCACGAATTTTCGCTGTTTTATCTAAATTGTGAGATTTAATTTTTTCAGGATACTCAGCAATAGGATAAATAAATTCACGTGGATGCTCATGTTCTAAAATTTCTAGCCCTTCATTAAAATCTAGACTCAAGCCAAATTCATCACGAATGCTTTCGATGTGTGGGGCAAACTCATCTAGCAGTTCATCACGCAGCCTAATGAGGTCTAAAGCAGGGGCTTGACCTTTAAGTAATTTACGCCAATCGGTCTTATCTGCCACTTGTTCAGCAAACATGATCTCAAGCTGACCTGATAAGCGGCGTGAACCCACTTGCATAATGGGCAGGGCTTGAGTTGCGCCTTGATCGAGCCAACGGGTAGGCATTTGCCCTAAACGTGTAATGCCGACCTTTAAAGCACTTGAATTGGCAAGATAAACAATGTGTGGTTGAAAGCAAACCTCTTGCGCAAATTTTTCTTCACGGCAAGTGCCTAAATGATAATGGCAGGTTTCAGGCTTCATGATACACATGTCGCAAGATGCCTTGGTCTTAAAACATTTATAACAATGACCTTGTGAATAAGATTTAGGAGTTTTACTACCACAAGACACGCAGTAAATCTGACCGCTCCATTCAATTTCTAACTCTTGTCCTAAAATAAAAGGCAGATCAATTTTTTCACGATCTAAGATAAATTTATATTCAACATTTGCCTTGTGTGTTTGTTGATCCGTTACACTAAGGTCGCTTAAACCTGCATGCATTTTATGGCAAATGCCTTGATGTTCCATACAAAATTACTCACTTGATAAAAAAGGAGGCCTTTATGCCCAAAATCAACGTCATCACTGCCTTGCTAGACGATTTATCCAAGGAACAGCCCATTTATAGCGCATTATGCCTAGGTCAAGATTTTAGTGCAGCTGCCCCTGATATTGCTTGGCAATATTTTAACGTATTCGATTTTTTAAATCTGCCTTTTCAAAAACGTGATGATTTAGCCATTGTGATGTTAAATGCCACTGATTTGGCATGCTTAAACGATGCACAAAAATCACAAATTTTGGTTAAATTGCGTGATTTAATGGCCAAACGTATTGTGGTGATAAGTACCCAACAAGATGAAAAACTGCTTCGTGCCTTAGGCTTTAGCCAAATCATGCACGATTTACAGGCTCAACAAGACGCAATTTTATGGCAATTTAATATTTTAACCTATAAACATGTACCCGATTGGCTAAACGCTAAATATTGGGCAAACCCCCAACATTGGGATCAGTATCGTTGGTAAAGACTTGCAAAAATTAACAAAGCTGACAATGAAAAATGATCCAAAACCCGTATGCTAAACAAGAACTAAAGCAACAATAATGAGGCATTGGATATGACAAATTTAAGTAATATCGTGGAGATGTTAGCCAAGCAAGCCTTGGGTGGTCAGCAACAACCGCAGCAAAATGGTTTAGGCGGTATTTTAGGTGGCGTACTCGGACAGTTAGGTGGTCAGCAATCAAATACTACACAAGGCGGACTAGGTGCTATTTTAGGTGGTTTACTTGGTGGTACACAACCACAGACCCAAGCACAACCTAGAACGTCTAATTCCGGCTTCTCAGGCGGTGGTAAAACGCTTTTAATCGCGGTGTTGCCATTGGTATTGGCATGGATTCAAAAACAAGGTGGCTTACAAGGTGCTTTAGATAAACTGCGTGGTCAAGGGCTTAACTCACAAGTAGATGATTGGGTGTCTACAGGCGAAGGTGCTAATGCACAAGTAGACCAAAACACGGTACAACAGTTGTTTAATGATCAAGATGTGGAAGAAGTGGCACAGCAAGCTCACAGTGATAAAAAAGATGTGTATGGCGCCATTTCGCAGGTTTTGCCAGAGATTATTGATTCACTTACACCACAAGGTGAAAAAACTAATAAACAAGAAGCCAATGACGATATTCAACAAGTATTGAGTTTGGTGTCAGGATTTTTTAAACGTTAATGAGCAAACAAAAAAGACCAGCTTTAAGCTGGTCTTTTTTTAAGGTTATAGATTACTTAGAAGTCGTAGCGCATACCTAGTGATAAACCAACTGGTGTTTCACCCGCTGCATTTACACCTTGAGAACTTGAAGGTTTGTTGCTACGTGCTTGTGACCACGGCGTTAAGTTTGCATTGTCGTCGTTCATGACCGCTGCAAGATTACCGTACATACGTAATTGTTTGTCAAAGCGATGTTCTAAGCCTAAAGCTAAAAGCGTTGAGTTAGCATCATCGCTGTCTACTTCACGGTGGAAGACTTGACCACGTACATAAGTTTTTGGCGCAAATTTATAATCTGCAGCAACACCTAACACATGCGCATCGGCATTTACACCAACGTCTTGATCATGTGTAGTAAATTGATATAAACCAGCTAAATTAAGTGCAGGTGTGACTTTATAGCTTGCAGCAAGACGTACACCATCACGCTCGCCACGGCTTACATCTTCTTCATAATGTTCATATGCTGCAGCAAGATCTAAGTCGCCTGCTTTATAGTTTAAACCCAAATCGTAAGCTTTAGATTTTTCGTTGCTCTCTTCTTGACTGTCATCTTTGATCATAGTGCCATTGTGAAGAGATAAAGCGGCTTTAGCGGTAAAACCACCACCAAATTTAGGTGATTGGTATTCAATAGTATTTGGATTGCGTTCATCAAAACGGTGGTTATAAGCACGAGTTACGTTACGTAAGTCACCCACTTGGTCGCCAAAGAAGTTTGCAGGACCACGCGCAGCTTTAAACGGGCTGTCAAAACGACCTACTTTCACTTGACCAAAATCGCCTTTTAAGCCGACATAGGTATCACGTGTTGAAAAATTAACTGAATCGTCTTTATCGTCTGAACCACTTGCAAAGTTAATTTGTTGTTCTATTTGAGCAAAGGCTGTGAAATCGTCATTTACTTTATGTTCAACTTTAAAGCCTAAACGCGAAGCATTTGAAGATAAGCCAACTTCGTTATAATCTTTGCCATCATCTAAGTAATCTAAAGAAACATGTGCACGGCCATAAATTTTAATGTCGGCAGCCATCGCAAGCGCTGGTGTGAAAAGTGTTGCCCCAATTGCGATTGCACAAAGAGTTTTGTTCATTGTTTGCTCCAGTAAAGAACTGTGCAGTAATCTATATGTACTGCGCTTTATTGGCGCTCAGTATTGCCAAAAAATAAGACAATTCCATGAACGAATTGTTACACTTTGATGACTGGGTAAAATATCAACACAAAAAATGGAGCCTTGTGGCTCCATTTTTTTCTTTATAATACGGCTTTTATTTTTTCAGCCAAGGCTTTAATTTTGTCTTGATCACCCATCTTTGCACTGTGTTGACCTAATTCATGTACTGAACTTGGGATAAGATGAAAATGCACATGTGGTACGGTTTGACCCGCGGCTGCACCTGATAATTGCATCAGCACAATACCTTGCACACCTAAAGCCTGCTCCATTGCTTTGGCAATTTTTTGTACAATTTGAATGGTATAAGCGGCAACATTTGGATCTAAATCCAATAAAGTTACCGCAGGGCTTTTGGGAATCACTAAAGTATGACCATCTGCTTGCGGCATAATATCCATAAATGCCAAGACTTGCTCATCTTCATAGACTTTAATGGCAGGCAGTTCATCACGTAAAATACGTGCAAAAATGTTTTGATCATCGTAAGCCATGATTTTTCCTTAAAAACTGCTGTTGTTAGTTACAGTTCAATTCTTTCTGTTTTTGCTTGATTTGGTCAAGTCGTTGTTGTTCTTTTTCTGAGAATTTAGGTTCTTTGGTCACATGACAGTTTTTGCCATCAAAACGAGCTTGTTTAACCGGGTCTTTAAAACAAAACCCTTTAGAGGCGTAAATCACGTCATAATCGTCTTGTAATTTTTGACACTGTTTCACATTGGCGGTTGCAGTCGTTGCACTCAATAAAGTCACGAGGCTTGCCATTAGTACGATGCTAAATTTCATCATATTGATGTTCCTTCACAAATTCAGTGATATACGCCTTATAATGGGCTATTATGTAAAAAAAACAATGACTAAAACTTACTCAATTGTAATTTTATTCCATTTCTCATACAGGTAAGCTAAGGTCGAAAAATCACTATTTTGATCTGTTTGATTACTTGCCGCTTGTACCAAACTTTGTGCTTGAGCAATAACCGGCACAGCCAATTTAGCTTGATGGGCCAAATCAAGGGCAATGCCTGTATCTTTTGCCAATAAAGGCAGGGCAAAGGTCAGTGGGAATTCACGGTTTAAAATACACTTTCGGTCACGCCACTTTTGCCACTTGAGGCATGAATACAGGCTAAAGCGCTATTTAAATCAACACCATGTGCTTTTAAAGTCGTAAAGCCTTCTAGTGCCGCGCACAAATTCACCGCAAGCAACATATTATTGACTGCCTTTACAGCAAAGCCTGCACCCGGTTCACCCACATGTTCAATTAATTGACCAAAACATTGTATGGCAGGTAAAGCACGGCGGAAGTCTTTGACATCACCGCCAATCATCACGGTTAATGTACCTTTTTCTGCACCAATCGTTTGACCTGACACTGGAGCATCTAAAAAACCAACGCCTTGTGCTTTGAGTTGCGTGTGTAACACACGCGCGATATCAGGGACCCCACTGGTGCAATCGACCCAAACAGAACCAGTTTTTAAGTTAAGGCCTTCAATTAAGTCTACAACATCTTGACTGGTGGGTAGGCATGAAAAAATTACATCGGCCTGTACTGCTTGTGACAGTTCGACCGCTTGTGAGCCATATTGTTGGGCGTGTTGTTCAGCTTTACTAAAATTGCGGTTCCACACCCAAACCTGTTCAAATTGGTTGACCAAGTGGGCTGCCATACGGTAGCCCATTGCGCCTAAGCCGATAAATGCAACAGATTGAATCATGTGAAACCCCTTTTATAATGATGTTGAGCGTTGTTGTAACCAAGTGGCTAAGTGCGGCCAAAATTCCTTGGCACTGTTTTGGTTGGACATGATACCCATATGTCCACCGTTGATTAAAGTAAACGTGACATCGGGACTACTTGTCAATTCACATAAAGGCGCAACAGCATCTGCACAGACCAATTGATCGCGTGAACCTGCGCCCACCAACAGATTGCAATCAATATTTTTTAATTGGATAAGTTTATCATTTAAGTGAATATGACCATTTTTAAGCGGGTTTTGCAGCCAAATATTTAAAATCATGTCCTGATTAATACCGCCCGGATAATCAATCATGTCATTTAAATATGCACTCATGGTGGCATGTTCTTGTATCACTTGTGGGTCATCTAGGTGTTGCAACAAGCGTTTATGACCATTGAGCCAACCTTGTGGGTCAAGCAGTTTAAACACCAAAGCATTAAGTTTACCTGGGGTTTGCAGCATCTTTTTGGGTAGTTTGCCGCTATACAGTGTGTTGGCAAACCGAGGGTGGTGTGCCAAAAACGCTTGGGTGTGTTGAAGCAATTGACCATGCCATCCAGTTAAAAAAGTATCAATTGGTGCGCCTAAAGTAATTAAATTTTTAATATTTTGACTCTGACAAGTCGCGGTATAAAGTGTGGCGAACAGCCCACCCATACTCCAACCATGTAAAGACACATCAGGGCTACTTGAGTGAGTACGAATACTGTTTAGGCAATGGGGAATAATATCTTCTAAAAAATGCAAAAAATTTAACTGATGATCGGCATATTTTAAACGTCCCCAATCGAGCAAATACACCTCAAAGCCTTGTTTCTGAAAATAATCGACTAAAGAGCGATACGGGTATAAGTCGTAAATCGAAACTGTGACAGCCAAAGGTGGAATAAAGACCAAAGGCTCTAAAAAGCGGCGCTCATGGGCTGGATAATAACGAATACTGGCATGCTGATAACGTTCAATCACCTGATATGGGGTGCTTTGTGAGACCACTAAACGACTGCTCTGGAAAATACGTGTGGATAAGTTTTTCAATTTATCTGTTTGATTTTTCAGATGGAATGAAGCAAGTTTTCTCATAAATAGCGAATCTTTTTAGGTAGATTTGGACGAAGTCTAAACGATCATTGTATATTTTACCTTGACCCAGAAGATACTAGGCGCTCAAAATGTTGGCAATTCTTTACACAGGCAGTCTTGGACTGAAAATATAATGAGCCAACACGACGATCTTGAATACCAACTCGATACTTTAGCACTACGTACTGGCCACACGCGCAGCTTTGAGGGTGAACACGGCGAACCGATCTTTTTAACCTCATCTTTTGTGTATGCCAATGCCGCAGAAGCTGCTGCTAAATTTTCAGGTCAAGAGCCGGGCAACATTTATTCACGCTTTACCAATCCAACAGTGGCGATGTTTGAAAAACGTCTAGCGGCGATTGAAGGCGCTGAACGTGCAGTGGCAACAAGTTCAGGCATGGCGGCGATTATGGCGGTTGCAATGTCGTTCTTAAAACAAGGCGATCATGTTATTTGTTCACGCGCCGTGTTTGGTTCTACTGTCGCGATGTTTGAAAAATATGTGGCAAAATTTGGTGTTCAAGTAGATTTTGTGGATTTAACTGACTTATCAGCTTGGGAAGATGCCATTCAAGACAATACCAAGCTGTTATTTGTGGAATCGCCATCGAATCCTTTGGCAGAAGTGGCGGATATTCAAGCCTTGGCCGATTTGGCACATGCGCATGGTGCATTATTGGCGATTGACAACAGCTTTTGTACACCTGTGTTACAGCAACCGATTAAATTTGGTGCCGACTTAGTGGTGTATTCAGCAACCAAATACTTAGACGGTCAAGGTCGTGCTTTAGGTGGTGCGGTGGTGGGCAGCCATGCCTTACTTGAAGAGGTGTATGGTTATGTACGCACCACAGGGCCATCTATGAGTCCATTTAATGCATGGGTATTCTTAAAAGGCTTAGAAACCTTACGTTTACGTATGCGTGAACACTCAAGCAATGCACAAAAGTTAGCAGAATTTTTAGATGCTCATGCTAAAGTAGAAAAAGTTTATTATGCAGGTTTAAGCGCGCATGTGGGGCACGATTTAGCGGCTAAACAACAAACTGGTTTTGGTGGTATTGTATCGTTTGAAGTCCAAGGCGGACGTGATGGTGCTTGGACGGTGATTGACAATACTCAGTTTATTTCAATTACAGGTAATTTAGGTGATGCAAAATCCACCATTACCCATCCTGCCACCACAACCCATGGTAAATTATCAGCCGACGCTAAAGCCGCAGCAGGCATTCGTGAAGGCTTAATTCGTGTATCGGTTGGCTTAGAAGATATTGATGATATTATTCGCGATCTTTCTCGCGGCTTAGATTTAATTTAAACAGTACGCTTTTTTCGGAGATTTTTTATGAACATTAATATGTTGATGCAGCAAGCTCAGCGCATGCAAAAAGACATGGAAAGCAATGTTAAAAAGGCCAAAGAACAATTGGCACAAACTGAAGTACATGCAGAAGCAGGTGGCGGTTTGGTGAAAGTGACCATGACTTGCCGTAACGTGGTGAAACGCATTCAGATTGATCCTGAATTATTAAAAGACGATGCCGATATGGTTGAAGACTTAATTGCAGCTGCAATGAATGATGCTGCGCGTCAAGCTGAAGTAATTTCTGAAGAAACCATGAAAGCTGCCAACCAAGGCATGGGCTTGCCACCAGGTCTTGCAGGTTTATTCTAAGGAACGCACGTCATGTTTAGTGCTCGTTTTGATCAACTGGTACAAGCATTACGTGTCTTACCAAGCGTTGGGCCGAAATCGGCTCAGCGCATGGCATTACATTTAATGTTAAAAAATCGTGAAGGGGCATATGCCTTAGCGCATGCCTTAACCGAAGCCAGTAATAGTTTACATGCCTGTCAGGTGTGTCACTCCCTGACAGAAGCTGACATATGCGACATCTGTAACGCCGTGGATCGTGACGCTGAGGTGTTATGCGTGGTTGAATCACCTGCTGATGTGATGGCGATTGAACAAAGTGGCAGTTTTCGCGGCAAATATCACGTGTTAGGTGGGCATTTATCGCCACTTGATGGGATTGGTCCTGAAGAAATTGGAATTCCTTATTTATTGCAGCGCTTAAGTCAAGGCGGTATTAAAGAGGTTATCTTAGCCACCAATGCAACGGTTGAAGGTCAAGCCACGGCGCATTACTTATTAGAAGCCAGTAAGCATTTACCTCTAACCATGACCCGTATTGCTCAAGGCGTACCTCAAGGCGGTGAGCTTGAGTATGTCGATAGTCATACTTTAAGCCAAGCGGTACATAATCGAATGCGCATGAAATAATTTTTATGCGTTTTTCTTTTTATATAAAAAAAATATAACAGTTGAATTATATTACCGAGATTTTTTTAATAAAATGTGAAATTTGTCACACTTTAAAGGTTTTTTTTATATCTAAATTATATAGGGCACGTTAAAATAATCGCGTTAAAAAACCATTAAATGATAATTTTCGGCATGTTTCAACTCATTCAAAAGCAACAAGACTTAGACGCAATTTTAGTACAAATGGGGCAGTGTTCGACCTATGGTCTAGACACCGAATTTATTAAGGTGGATACCCTATGGCCAAAACTCGGTGTATTTCAAATTAATGTGGCGAATCAAGTCTACTTACTTGATGGAACATGCTTAGATTTAAACCTATTTTGGCAAAAGATTTTTGCCGCACAGCAAAATATTTTTCATGCCTGTGGCGAAGATATCGACCTGATTTATCATTATGCTGGTCAAAATAATTTAAACAATGTGTTTGATACCCAAGTGGCACTGTCATTTTTAGGCTATGGCTTGCAAGTGAGCTATCAAAATGCCTTAAAAACACTCCTCAATATTGAAATTGACAAGGATCAGACCCGTTCTGACTGGTTAGCGCGTCCGTTGAGTCAAGAACAACTGAATTATGCAGCCAACGATGTATTATACATCATGCAATTGTCTGAGCAGATTCAAGCTGAATTAAACGACAAAGGGATGTTGGCTTGGGTGCTTGAAGATTGCCGTTATTTAACCTATGAAATTGGACAGTACACACCACAGGATGCTTTATACCAAGATGTGGGTAATTACCGTCATTCACGGCGTCAGTTAATGCAATTACAACGTTTGGCACTGTGGCGTGATCAATTGTCTAAGGCCTTAAATATCCCTAAAAGTTTTGTGCTGAAAAACTCAAGTTTGATGGATTTGGTAGAAAAAAATCCACGTAACCCGTACTTGTTGGCCGGTATTAAGGACATTCGTGCCAATATTGTGCGTGAATATGGCAAAACTATTTTGGCTTTACTGCAAGATTTGCCTGAACCTGAAACATGGCCTGAAAAATTGCCACGCCCGATGCGTGCTTCAAAAGAATTATCAGAGAAAATTGATCAGGCGTTAAGTGACGCCGTGGTCAAAACCAATGTGCCAAAAGAAGTCTTAATGCGTAAAAAGTGGATGAATGCCTTGTATCAACATGTGGTAGCAGCCTCTGAGCTAGAGAGTTTGCCGCCTTATTTATTGGGTTGGCGCTATCGCGTATTAACTCAGCCTTTAATTGAAGTATTGCGCCAAGATGTGGTTGATCGTGCTTAAGCGGTCATAAGGCTTTACATTTCTTTCCCCAAAGCATTAATATTTCAGTATTATAAAAAGACAGAGCCTCAGCATGTTTTGGGCTCTGTCTTTTTTCTTGTCGGCTGTTTTTTCGTGGTTATGAGTTCTAATATGTACTGTTCTATTTATAAATCGAGCAAAAAAGACGAAATGTATTTATACGTTGCGCGTCCAAGTGAAGATCAAGCAGAAGGTTTTGATCCGCTATTGGCTCTACCTGAACCATTACGTGCGCCTTTTGGTCGAGTGACATTTGTCATGGATTTAGAGTTACATGCAGAGCGTAAATTGGCGCGTGTAAACGTACTTCATGTGATGGATTCCATCCAAACCCAAGGGTTCTTTTTACAAATGCCACCTGAAGGTCTGATTGATCCCAATGCTGTAGCACCTGAAGGCTTACGCGGTGCTTAATCATTTATCAGGAGAGAAGTAATGGATTTGACCTTTTTAGACGCCATTCCTGAAGACCTGATTGCAATCACGGTTTATTTAGGCGGCAGTGCCATTATTTTATGGTGCTGGTATTTGATTGCCAAACGCCTACCTAAACTGCTTGGTGGCATCACATGGATTGTATGTTTTGCCATCTTATTAACCCCAACGGTTTCTGAAGGCAATAATGCCGCGCTTGCACCTGCAACCTTTGGCTTATTATTTGGTGTGTTAACCAAAGATATGCCATTGGTTTGGTCAAATTTAGCCAATATTTTATTGGTGGTGGGCGTCGGTGCAATTTTGGGGTATTGTTGGTCAAAATATAGCGCGGCTAAAGCGCAACCACAATCACCCTTATAAAAATTGAGCAGCACAGACAGTCATGAACGATCAGACCCAATTTGAAGGCAGCGCACAATATATTGCCACAGACAGTTTAAAGCTTGCGGTGAAAGCTGCGCGTCATTTACAAAAACCACTGCTGATTAAAGGTGAGCCCGGCACGGGTAAAACCTTACTTGCAGAGCAAGTGGCTGCAAGCTTAGGCTTGCCGTTATTGACATGGCATATTAAATCGACCACCAAAGCGCAACAAGGCTTATATGAGTATGACGCTGTATCGCGTTTACGTGATAGTCAATTGGGTGATGATCGGGTTTATGAGATTAAAAATTACATTAAGCCGGGCAAATTATGGCAAGCGTTTAGCACGCCTGAACGCTGTGTATTGTTAATTGATGAAATTGATAAAGCAGACATTGAATTTCCAAATGATTTATTGCACGAACTCGATAAAATGTCGTTCTTTGTGTATGAAACAGGCGAAACCATTACTGCACAACAACGCCCAATTGTCATTATTACCTCAAACAACGAAAAAGAATTACCCGATGCCTTTTTACGTCGTTGTTTCTTTCACTATATTGAGTTCCCTGATGAGGCGACCATGCGTCAAATTATCGAGGTACATTTTCCCAATATTTCAGGTCAATTGGTCAATCAAGCTTTAGAAATTTTCTTTAAATTACGTCAAATGCCGGGGCTTAAAAAACCACCTTCTACCTCAGAGCTGATGGATTGGTTAAGCTTACTGATGGCAGATGACATGCCAGGTGATATTTTAGCGCAACATGATCCAAGCAAAGCGATCCCACCTTTATATGGTGCTTTGCTTAAAAATGAGCAAGATGTGCAATTGCTCGAACGTCTTGCTTTTATGTCACGTCGCTAAAGGAGTAATCGCCTTATGTTTGTGCGATTATTTTACACCTTACGCAAATATGGAATTCCGGTATCCACGCGTGAACTGATTGATTTAAATCACGCCGTGGCAGCAGGCTTGGTCTTTGCCAATCAAGAGGAATTTTATCAATTGGCACGCACCATTATGGTCAAAGATGAGCGTTTTTTTGATAAGTTTGATCGTGCGATACAAGATTATTTTCAAGGCATTGCCACATTTGACTTAGATCAACTGCTGCATCAAGTACAGCAATTACCCAAAAGTTGGTTTGATTTAGAGTTACTTGAGAAAAACCTCACCACCGAACAGCGCGATGCCCTACAAAAAGCAGGTTCTTTACAAGAACTGATGAAAATGCTTGAGCAGCGTTTGCGTGAGCAACATAAAAAGCACCAAGGCGGCAATAAAATGATCGGCACGGGGGGGACCTCACCATTTGGCGCCTATGGTGATCATCCTCAAGGTGTTAGAATCGGTGGTCCCAGTCGCAAACGTTCAGCGGTTAAAGTCTGGGAGCAGCGGAAATATCGTAATTTAGACACAGAGCAGCAGCTTGCCAGTCGACATATGCAAATGGCATTACGACGCTTACGCCAATTTGCCCGTCAAGGTGCAGCAGAAGAACTTGATATTGATGCCACCATCCAAGCCACAGCTCAACAAGGTATCTTAAATGTACAGCTGAGACCTGAGCGACGTAATCGGGTCAAAGTGTTGATGTTATTTGATGTGGGTGGCTCAATGGATGCCCATATTCGGCAATGTGAGCAACTATTTAGTGCTGCCAAAAATGAGTTTAAAAGCCTAGAGTATTTCTATTTTCATAATTGTTTATATGATTATGTATGGAAAGACAACCAACGTCGCCAAGCGACACGCATCAATACCTTAGATTTATTCAATACCTATGCACGTGACTATCGTGTCATTGTGGTTGGGGATGCCAGTATGGCACCTTATGAAGTGACCTCGGTTGGTGGTTCGGTTGAGTATATGAATGATGAAGCCGGACAAGTGTGGTTGCAGCGCTTGGCTCAGCATTTTGACAAAACCGCATGGCTCAATCCTGAACAACAAAACTATTGGCAATATACCTATAGCATTGGACTGATCAAACAAATTTTTGATGATCATATGTACCCAATGACCTTAAATGGCATTGAAGATATGACTCGTTATTTAGCACGTTAGTATTAATTAGAGAATCCTTATGCAATATCAAATCAATGGCATCGCCTTACCCAATGAAGATGGTTTTTTTGGGGCGTATGGCGGGCAGTTTATTTCACCTGAGCTGAAACAGGCCATGGATGAGATTAATGTTGCGTATGAAGAAATTCGTCATACCGAAGTTTTTCAAAATGAACTTAAAGATTTATTTGCACACTATGTTGGGCGTCCAAGCCCATTATTTTATGCCAAGCGTTTATCCAATCAGCTTGGTGGCGCACAAATTTATCTTAAACGTGAAGATTTAAACCATACTGGCGCACATAAAATCAATCACTGTTTGGGTGAGGCACTACTGGCCAAATACATGGGTAAAACCAAAGTTATTGCCGAAACCGGTGCAGGTCAGCATGGTGTGGCTTTAGCCACGGCTTGTGCGTTGGTGGGGATTCCTTGTGAAATTCATATGGGTCAAGTGGATATTGAAAAAGAACATCCCAATGTGGTCAAAATGAAAATCTTAGGTGCTAAGCTCATTGCCGTTACCCGTGGTACAGCAACCCTTAAAGATGCAGTAGACAGTGCATTTGAAGAATACTTAAAAGATCCAAAAAATTATATTTATGCTATTGGTTCTGTGGTCGGTCCACACCCATTTCCAAAAATGGTGCGTGACTTCCAAGCAATTATTGGCGATGAGATTAAATTCCAAAGCCAAGACCGTTTTGGCGTTAATCCTGATTATGTAGTGGCGTGTGTGGGTGGTGGTTCTAACGCCGTGGGTTCATTTACCGCTTTTTTAAATGATCCTGAGGTGAAATTGGTGGGTGTAGAGCCTGCAGGACATGGTTTAGATACCAACATGCATTCAGCGACTCTTACTTTAGGTAAGCCAAGCCAACTGCATGGTATGGCTTGTTATGTGCTCGAAGATGAACAGGGCGAACCATTACCTGTACACTCAATTGCATCAGGTTTAGATTATCCAGGCGTAGGTCCACAGCATAGTTTGCTCAAAGACTTAGGTCGTGTTGAATACACCTCAGCGACTGACCAAGAATGCTTAGATGCCTTTATGACGTTATCTCGTGTAGAAGGGATTGTACCGGCATTAGAAAGTGCACACGCGGTGGCATGGGCGATGCGTGAAGCACCAAAACTTTCTCAAGATGTCAAAATTGTGGTTACCGTGTCAGGTCGTGGTGATAAAGACTCTGATTACGTGGCTGCCAAACTGGGTCTGTAATCCATAAAAAACCGCTCAATTGAGCGGTTTTTTTAACCTGAAATATAGTGTTGCAGTTGTTCAATCAAGATCCGCTGATCTTCCATGGCGGCTTTTACTAAATCACCAATTGCCACCATTGCCAACAAGCGTTCGTTTTCAACTACAGGTAAATGACGCAAGTGACCATCGGTCATGATCTTTAAACATTGATTGATTTCCATGTCTGTGGTGACCGTAATTACGTTGCGTGTCATAATTTGATCGACATTGGTGGTCAAGGAAGAACGACCTTGTAATTCGATTTTATGTGTATAGTCACGCTCAGAAATAATACCCACCACTTTTTGATCTTCGTCAGTCACGACTAATGCACCAATGTTTTTTTCTGCCATGAGCTTAATGGCACTACGAACACTAGAATTTGGGGCAATGGTATATACAGAATTGTCTTTGTTTTTGAGGACTTGAGCAACGGTGGTCATGGTATTAATTGATCCTTATATCGTTTTTTGTTGTGAGCTAATAACGCGATTGACAATTGCGTAAAAAATAGCGCCTTAAAATATTTATAACAGCTTATAGTTGAATTTTACAGTGTTTTTAGCTTGGAATTTTGAAAAAACCAACTTTGCATTTGGCGGGTTGTTAATTTAAGAGGGGCATCTTCACCACGATACAGTGTTGGATGTACATTGAGGCGCTTTAAAGTGGGTAATAGCGCCGTGTTAAAATCATATGAACTGATTTTACGCGCTTGATACTGTGGCCAATGTTTTTTCGCGTAACGCTGTGCTTGATAGCTACTGAGCCAAAAGGGGAAGATCACATCCTCTTGATCTTGGGTCATGGCCCAACCTTGATGGTACAACCCCCACAGCACCCCACAATACATCATGGATTTGAGTAGGGTAATCTTTAAAAATAGATCTTGAGTAACGGGTCGCAACTTCATGGTGCATCTTATTGTTATGATAGATAGCTTTATTGTAAGAAGATCATGGCTAAATTGGGGTGATGCTTTGCTAAAAATCGTAATTAAATATGTCAATAAAAAAACGCCACCTAAGTGACGTTTCATTATGCTTGCATGGTGGCCATGTTTTGCCAATATTGTGCTTTGATAGAGTCGCGTTCAACACGAAAACCCTGATGGTACAATTGAGCTAAAAATAGCGCCGCTTTACCATGACCTGCGCGTGCTGCTTGTTCCAATTCATGTACAGCATCGGAAAAGTTCATTTGTGACTGAATGGTATTTACAGCATTGGCATATACGCATTCTAAATCATGCTGAGAGAGAGGTTGATTCATAGAAAACTCCTTATTGTAGTTATGAAAACATCAAATTAGTTTGTTCAGCTTTCAAATAACTTTAGCTGAAAACTATTAAACTAATATGACAAAACACTATGTTTTGTCAAGGGGTATATAGGTTATTTTTCACATAATCTGATGTTACATGATTAAACAATGATCATTTTTATTATTGATTAAGATAATAGCTGTAAATTAAGTCAATAAGAATAAGGAGAACAATATGACCACGCGTGTTTTAGATGGTTTTAATCTTGATCTACCCCCCACACATGCTCAAATCATGGCCTTGGCGCGTCAGCATCGCAGCAACTTAGAAGATGCCATTTTTCATGAAAATATTCATTTAGGTAACTTTTGCTTAGCTCAGCGTAAACGGGTTTACGACTTTACACGTGAGTTAAATCCTGAACAGCGTTTTGAATTTTATAAAGCCTATAACGGTGAGCTTGAGCGTATTGCTGATGAAGATCAATTGCATCCTGCAGATGCTGAAGGTGGTGTGAGTGTATTTGCCATCGCTATTGTTCTTGCCATTATTGCTTTAATTTTATATTTTGGTGTGATACGTAATATGGTGGGGTAATAGCACTTGTACTTCGAATCATAGCATCCTAAACTAATGCCAATTCGAGGATCTTTATGCTGCTGTTTCATCAATTACATTGGTTTTTTCGTCGAGCATTGCAACACGGGTTTCATATTGCAGTGCTTGCTTTGATAGTTTTGATTGTAATGATCAGTCACCGTTCATTGCAACATCCCGTCGGTGCTACTCAATTTAAGCATTTAGAGCTGCTGGCACGTCAACAGGTCTCTCCACATACCCAGGCAATGACACTTAAATTGCTGCGTGAGTATGACTATATTTCCTATGGACAATACTTAAAAGTTATCCATGCACACCAACATGAGCAGCGCCAAGCCCAGCAATTACCCGCTTTGCATGGGGATTAATGCTGAAATCAAATCTAAGCTATATAAACCATCCCTCAGTTGTATTTTAATAATATTTAAACCTCATAAGACTGCGCCGTGTGCAGAACAATTCACATGATAGATGTGTGATTTTAAGATGTGTCACTTTTACTCTGCTTTAGCACTAGCTGCAGTGATCTAATTTCACATACAGCATATCAATCAAAAACTCACTCATGTTAAAAGCCAAGTAAACACAATAGATGCCAAGCTTATATGTGCTCAATGTTCTCTATATCTAAATTATGCTAGACTCGGGGTTTTTTAACGCGATGCTTTTTAAGGATTCGGCATGCAACAACAAAATCTGCAAAATAAATTTTTGATTGATGCTGATATCGGGGATGACGATGTCACATTACCGAATTTACCTGCGGTAGATGTACCTATTGTGGCAGCAACACCAACTCAAACAGCAGTTGCGGCGCCTGATGAAACTTCTGAAGCACCGAGTGCAGGTGGTTTCTTTAGCCGCATGAAAGAAGGCTTAACCAAAACGCGTAAAAACCTCGCTGATGGGATGGTAAACATCTTAATTGGTGGTAAAGAAATTGATGATGAACTGTTAGAAGAAGTTGAAGAGCAACTCTTGGTTGCTGATATTGGTGTTGAAGCCACAAAAACCATTATTACCAACTTAACTGAACGAACTGCGCGTGGCGATTTAATTTACTCACACTCTTTATATAAAGCCTTACAAGAAGAATTGGTGGCTTTACTTGCACCACGTGTCAAGCCTTTGCATATTGACTCAAATAAATCACCCTATGTGATTTTGGTGGTAGGTGTGAATGGTGTAGGTAAAACCACCACCATTGGTAAATTAGCCAAACGTTTACAAGGTGAAGGTAGAAAAGTCATGCTTGCTGCAGGTGATACATTCCGTGCTGCGGCGACGGAACAACTGCAAATTTGGGGTGAGCGTAATAATATTCAAGTGGTTGCGCAAGGTCATGGTGCCGATTCAGCATCGGTTATTTTTGATGCTTTTGAAAGTGCGCGTGCTAAAGGCGTAGATGTGCTTATTGCAGATACAGCAGGACGCTTGCACAACAAAGGTCATTTGATGCAAGAATTGACTAAAGTTAAACGCGTAATGCAAAAAATTGACGCCACTGCACCGCATGAAATCATGTTAGTGGTGGACGCAGGCACTGGTCAAAATGCGATTAATCAGGTGGAAATGTTTGATGAAGCTGTTGGCTTAACAGGTTTGACGATTACTAAACTTGATGGTACAGCCAAAGGTGGTGTTCTATTTAATATCGCAAGCCGCACTCATGTACCAATTCGTTTTATTGGTGTAGGTGAGAAAATTGATGATTTGCGTCCTTTCTCTGCAAAATCATTTGTTGCCGCTTTGTTTGAAACTGACAAAAAATAAGACTGTTGTTTAGATCACATAAACTCTGCATTGTGCGGAGTTTATGTATTTTAGGCCCATCAATTGATTAAAAAACAACCTAAGATTTATTTGAAAAAACCCCTAAATTTGGCTGAAAAGATTACACTTATCACAAAGCCATAAACTTATTAGGGGATTTTGCTGGTGGCATTATTAAGTAAAATTAGCCAAGTTTTAAGTACAGATTTAGTCAAAGAATTTAAATTAAAAAAAACGCATGTTGCGACAGAAAAAAGCTTTCTTGATGCTATAAAAAAATGCCAACCTGTTGATCAGTTGGGTAAAAAAGTGCACTTAAGTCAAAATTATTTAAGTGCGGTGATTATTGAGGCGATTAAAACCTGCCCAAATATTCAAAATTTAAATACTCTACGCTGCGTTATTATGTATAACACAAGCCATCAAGCATTTTGGCACTTGGTTGAAGAACAGCAGCGCCAACATATTCCAAGCCATCTATTTGCAGCAACCACTCATAAAATATCAAATTATAAGAGTGCATTTGGCACCATATTGTTGTTTGAAGATCAAACTGCTTTACAGTACTTAGCCAAGCAGTGGCCGTTAAATGCTGAACATCATTGTGCATGGTCAGCACAATATTTGGGTATGGCTAGTTTGGCAGCTTGGTCAACTTTGGCAGATATTGGTTTGGGTGTTAATCTTTTGCATTATTCACAAGATCATGCAGCATTGCATAAAAGGTTTAATTTACCTATGCATTGGCAGCTTAAATCACAATTAATTTTTGGCTCAATTGAGCAACCTGCTCCGCCTTCTGTTTCGTGTATACAGTCTGAGCATGTGCAAGTGTTAAGTTAATTGGTAAATTTATGGGTAAGGTTTTATTAAATATAGCTTAAGTTATATCTTTGTCATAAAAATGAAATATGGGATGGGCATATTTTCTGTTTTCAAGATCAATATATTAGAGTACATCTATGCGCGTTAAAATTATGGCAGCCAGTTTGGTTGTATTATGCTCTACACCTGTGTTTGCTGCGGTCAATATTAGCGCGCCTGAGGAAATTAAAATCGTTGCGATCAATGACCAAGAGCTAAAAATGGGTCTATTAAGCAAAAAAGATGATTACGTTTTAGCAGAAGGGGCACATAAAATTTCAGTGCGTTATAGTGCTTTTTTTGAACATCATGATCACTCACATGATATTTTAAAATCAGATGTATTTACACTTCACACACCAGTGTTAAAAAGTGGGCAATACCATTTAAGTTTAATTAATGCGCCACAAGATTTTGAAGCAGCTAAACAGTATCAACAGCAACCCATCATTGGGCTTTATGATCAAAATAAGAATCTACTCGTGCAACAAGTGGGTACAAAAGTAACTAAATCATCTTGGTTAAATTCAATTAATTTAACCACCACACAAGCTGAAACCTCAAAGCAAGCTGTGTCAAATGATTCTACCAATACACCATCTGATCAGGCGTTGATTCAGCTGTGGCAAAAGTCTTCTAAAGATGAGCGTCAAAAATTTATGCAATGGATTGCAGAGCAGTCAAAATAATCCTTATTGGTTTTATTTTTTAAGAACCTCTTGACTTATTAGAAAATAAGAGTAGAATTGCTGGCCTGACTTACTAATGACGAATTAGTGAGTAAATCATTAAGAGATTATGAAGAACAACTTGTGTGGATTTTTACTGGTTGATCAATCGAAATTATTTTCATTG
>NZ_CANQLZ010000043.1 GCF_947624825.1 uncultured Acinetobacter sp. | reverse complement strand
AGTGAGATTTCCATATAATCACTTAACCAGCGCAACGGATCTGCCTCAATAGCACCAGTTGTGCTGATTGATGTGTTCGCTAAAATCTTGCTTTTATCAAATAAGTTTTTAGAAACAGCAAAGAAATCGGTCATTTCTGGTGTGATTACAGGAATTTCTTGTTCAATTTTTGGAATTGATTCGGGTTTAATAAATGTTCCAAAATTTTCAAAAGGCAACAAAGCGTTGCCTTTATTCAGCATTACATCATCTACATTATTTGTTCCTGAAATTCGAAAGTATTTAGCTAATGAGATAGCTGAATTTGTATATGTCGCATTACCAGCTTCATTATTTGTTGTGCCAGTTCGAGTGATAAACTGCTTATTCACATCAAAAAGTGCAATACGATAAGTGCCTGCTGTGACTTGCAATGTTTCTCCAAGTGAGATTTCCATATAATCACTTAACCAGCGCAACGGATCTGCCTCAATAGCACCAGTTGTGCTGATTGATGTGTTTAACAAAGCTGTAGCTTTGTTAAATAGATTTTTAGACTTTACTGAAAAATAACTTAAGTTATTGATTGTAAAATCTTTCGCTTGATCAAGTTCACTCAGCCCTGTATCAACCCAATTTCCTGTGATTGGCGTTACACCTGCAGCACTGGTCAATTCCCAACGCCAAATTTTCTTTGTATCGTCCGCTTTAGCGCGGGCACCATCGAAGTTGGGTTTCCAGGCTTTTAAGATTGTTTCAGTTGCAAAGCCGCGAGTCATGTTGTGATTAATAACATCTTCTACAGCCAATTCAGCTTCAAAGTTTAATGCTTGAAGTGTATCTGCAACTTGTTGCTCTGCTTCTTGCGCAATGAGTGGGAGTGCTTTAAATGGATCGCCGGTTCGTGGTGTAACCACTTGTTTTATCGTTACTGCTTGCTCTGCAGTTCTTGCATCTTGTTCAAAATCTCGAATGATTTGCTCAACACCCATTTGGGAACTCCAATAAAAAAAGCGCCACACGGCGCTCTTAAAAATAAAATGTTTTAGAAAAATTGATGATCCGCACTGTAGTAACGTGCATCGTATTTATAAGCAGTCAGCTTTTGCGTCATCTGTGTAACTGGGTCAGCGCTTGCAAGTAAGAACATTTGTGTTTTTTCACTCGCTTTTACGACTTGATAAGCTGTTTTTACATAGCGATCAGATTCAGTCACAACAGGATAAAGTGGTGTTCGATTTAAAATTACTTCATTTGAATACTCACCCAATTGGCAGCCAATCACATCAACCATGCCGCTCGGCATCTGCAAATAAATACTTGCTTGCCCTGAAAAATCCACATCTTGAGATAATGTAAGCTTTAAGCCTTCTGCTTTAATCACTTGCCCATCTTGAGTTTTCTCTCGTGTATTGTCAGCAACCATAATCATGTTATTTCTAACTAGGATATTAGCCTCATCCAACGCTTCAAACTCAATATCAACACGGCGATACCGCATCTTATTCCATTCGCGCCACGCTCTTGTTTTGGCCTGCTCAGCATTGCGAATACCTGTAGACTCGATCTTTAAGGGATTGGTCACAGCAGTATTTTCGGGTGCTGTGTAGGTTACACGAGCATCATCTTTCGGGTCTGTATACTCAATCTCTACACCGTCGTACTCATTATCAATCGATGTGGTGTATGTGCGTTTCTCTGATCTTGGTACCTTATTGCGGTGATTAAATAAGAGTCGCGCTGTGGTTTGAGGTTTTTCAAAATACAAACGCAATTGATTACCAAAGCGTGTAGCTTCACAGAATGCCGCTGATGCAATCATGCTTGCAGTTTCTTCAAAGCTTAATTTCGGATCATCCAAAGTGGCGCAAAACTCAACTGCCTTAGAGTTACCAAAATAGCTTTCAACTGCAGCAATCTCAGACTTAATCTGAGCCACATCTACTTCACCAATCGATCTTCGACCAATTTGCTTTTCAAGTGCTGTGTAAATCAGGGTTTGATCAGCTCGATTTGTTGCAATGAGTGGTCCTGTACCGTCTTGTGGCAACCGACGTTGCACCAACATATTTAACTTACGATCTGTAATTGCATAAAGACCATCACCACCAACAGCCTCGGATTGCACCACAGTCACACCTGGGTAGGACGCGATTGTGCTTTGTTTACAAAGGTAAACATCTTTAATGTTCATTTGAGCAATGACGTTGTTTGCGATATCGGAACGGCTTCGACTTAAACGAAAGCGAATACCACTGTTGCCTGCCGGCAATGGAATCCGTGCAGTTTTACCAAAGCTGGCTTTGGTTTTACCATCAATGCGCTGCACAATTTCCATGACCGCACCCATTGGTACACCATCACTACCCAAAACTTGATATTCAAGCTTATAACTGGTCCAGTCGTTACTCACACCACCTTTCGAGTTTTGACGGTATAGACCTTGCGGAAAGTGAAAATTAAACACCGCTTCTTCAGCATCATCCATCAATAAATCATGCCAACCCACATATTTTGATGAAAGTTTTTCTAATACCACAGTTGGGCTATAAGATTGTGTTGAGACATCAATATTAGGAAATGTTGTATCGAGTTTTATCGTGTCAGCTGAGATTGATGTAACGACGTATGAACCATCCATTGATACGCTATTCAGATTGTTTTTGAGTGTAACTGTTGAGCTAGTGTCAGTTTTGGATGTATTTTCTAGTGTCGGATCAACAAAGTTAATCCACGACTGATTTTGATCTTCGGGATTAATTAGCTCAGCAACATAGGTCCATGCATTTGCACCTGCAGCTGTCCGTGTAATATTTGATACACGATATTCAGCAGACATATTGACGCTGCGATTAAATTGACTTGGCGTATCCCCTAAATTCAACCATTCCTTAATTGTTGTATTAAAACCGGTTAAATTAATGCTGCGATACTTATCAAAGTCTTTAATGTCGCCAGTTGTGAATGCTAAGGTTTTATCAGTAAATAACGTCACTGCACCGGAAAAGTTGCTTGTAATATCATTAAGCACCGCACCGCTAATAATTAGCGTTTCATCTGCCATGATGCCAAGTGTAGTGAAATCGATAGTGGTATCACGGCGCTTAATTTCACCATTACTCGTGAAATAAACTTTGTTGGTTTCAATCAAAGCATCTTCGGGTGAATCAAGTGATTGACCTGTAATTGACCGTGACTTCACCACCTCAAACGGCAAATCAGTGAATGTTTTACCACTGCGCCAAACTGGTATTGTGCGAATATCTACACCTGGATCGTAGACACTGACCGATGTGCCGGCGATATCGCTCACTCGCGTGGTTGCATCTTTAACATCAAGAATTGAGTAAAAGCCATTACCGATACAGAGCAATGAGCGCTCCACCTCTACCCCATCTGTATTGAAATACGTGTAGGTTTCAGCAATCAAATCAGGATAGCTGCGCACGGTGCCAAAAATCTCAGGAATACGGCCTTTTATACGCGCTATGTTTTGACGTGCATTTAATGAGTTGTTTGGTGATTCTTGTTGTTGTTTTTGTGCTTTAGGCATCATTAAAAACGTGGCTAAAACACTCAAACCTGATACCACAGCGGATACAATCGCAATAATTGTTGCAGGCTCTAAGCTTGGCTTAATGACCACATAGAATGTGCCTTCAAGCTGCTTAAAGCGCTCAATATCAACAAAGGTTGGTGCAGGTGTAACATCATTGGCAACTGCATAGCCGCCGTGATAAATCCGCGCGTTTTTTGGAAAGCCTTGAAATTCTTCAAGCAAATAATCAAGCACATTTTCAACTTGCTTGGTGGTCCATGTACTTATGTCTTTTTCATTTGGAATAATGTGAACAATGTTCATCGATAAAAGCTCACTTCTTTAAAATGCAGCATCACATCTTCAAGCGGTACGTACTGACCATTTCTTAAATGCAAATGTAAGATCTGCCCCTCAAAAAAAAGCCCTACATGAGTAGAGCTTCGGTCATTCAGCTGAAAGTGTGTAATGCACGGTGAAATGGGTTCTGAGAGTTTTTCAAAACTACCGTGACCATTTAAAAAAGCTGTCAGTCGCGACTCTAAACATTCACCTGTAATTTTTTGCCACGCCTCACATGCAAACTCATGGCAGGTATAGGTACTGGTCCATTCACGATCTAGCATCTCATTTACAACGTTATCACTCATAAAGTACCTCGCAGTAATGGAAAACGACTTAATGTGTACAATTCACCGGTACCAACACTGTTTAATGATGCAGCTTCAGCAGCAAACGTAACTTTGCCGTCGCTATCCTTAGAAATCTTTCGAGCCTCTAAGGTCTTAATGGTGTGTACTGGTGAAGTTAGGTCATCACTGCGATATTTGCGCAATGCAACCTGCACAGCACCACTTTCGATTCCTTCAACTGCTTCAATCAATGTGTCGTCATAATCAACAATAGTGGCATCAAGCTTCTGATCTAAATCATTGCGCACTGTTTGCGCTGTGATGCCCATAAGTTGATAGTTGTAACGCCGTGGTGAGCCATCTTCATGTTGCACATCTAAGCCAAGCGGATTAGCCATGGTATAGCGAAATGGCACCGCAAACTGTGGGTGAGAAAGCTCTAAGCAATCAATCTCATACAGTGCACCACTGGCATTCAAAAAAAATTCAATATAACGCTGATCATTGCTCATAGATTACCCCACAGCTCAGGCAGTGTTTTATTTACAAGTTTTTCTAAAGCATTTTGTGCTTCAAATGGGTCATTTTTACCAAGCGCCACGACAAACTTTTCCCAATCAACAATACGTGGCAGTGGATTTGCATAAAACTCGGCAGATATTGTGAAGTTAGGCCCATTCTGTCCATTGAGTTTTGGTGGTTGGCCACCGGCAAATGTGCACTCATATTCTTCTAATCGACCATTTCCAATTAAAAGCAATGCCTTAAATGGTTGGTTTGGGTTGTCTGCCCACTGATTGTAAAAAGACATCAAGTATTCATAGCCGCGTGCCTTAGTTTTCCAATTCACAACCACCTTATGCGGCCCACCATGCGCGACACGGCGATAACGCGGTAAACCATGCGCGAGTATCTGTTCTTCAACTCGCGCTGCATGATCAACAGAATAGCCGCTTTGCAATGGACTGTAAGCCAAGAGTAATTCGGCCATTTTTATCTCCTTAATTTGGGCATAAAAAAACCACCCGAAGGTGGTTTTTCTTGTCTTGATTTAATTAAACTTTAAGCCCGCAATAAGTAAAAGCGGATATATCCGAAACTCTCACCTGAATACTTAATCCGCCAAATGACTTAGACCCCAGTATATAAGCAGCATCAGCAAGGTAAAGAAAGTACTCTTTAAGCTCATCAGGGAAACCCAATGGATCACCACTTTCTATAGAGTCCAAAATTTTTTTACGCTCACCAGCAATTTCATTATTAAAATGTTCTTGGAGTGCAATGTTATCAGATAGGGCAAAAAACTGACTCTCACTAATCATACGACCAGTGATTAACTGACCACCAGCAACTAAAGTTACGTAGATGGGTTGAGAATTATCCTGCTCAATCATTTCACATAAATCTTTAATTAGTTTATTTGTATCTGTTCTACTCATAGCATTCTCATTAATTTTTTTAAAGCGGCTTTAAGTTAACAAACTCACACCTAAATCACCACTAAATTTTCCCCTTAAAAACGCTTCACACTAACGTTATATGTTTGTCTTAATGATTTACCAAAGTCACTGTTTACATTATGCATGTCCTCTCTCAATGTTCCTCTAACTACACGCTTAATCACATCAATCGCAATAGCTCCGTCATCTAGTTGTGACTGCTGCGCCGTGTAGCCTTCTGGCACATTAATGATGATTTTTGGCTCAACTTGAACATTTACCGCATTACCTGTCATTGTGTTAGCAATGTTATTGCCGACACGATTGGTTTGCTCAGGTAATTTGCCGTATTTATTCATATAGTTAAGATTATCAACACCAATGCTTTTTACAGCAGCGTTGCGCATCATGAATTCCTCATTTGAGGCCATGATTGGAATGCTGTCGCTTGTGCCTGTGCCGGGGCCTGTAATCAAGCCGCCGTTTTTAAAGCCAGCAATTGTTTGTGCTGCAATCATGCCGACGTTGGTGTAACCGAGTGCCAACATTGCCTCAGAAGCAAGCACTTTTGCACCAAAGAAAGGAATTGTTGCATCTGCTGCAACCTGACCTGCTGCTAAATGTGCTGCTACCATAGCCGAAGCCATTGCAACACCCTGCTGCATTAAGAACATAGCCTTATATGCGCCTGATTGCTCACCATGGCTATCTCTTACCATCTGCGTCATGCTTCCCCAAACAGCGCTCGTTTGAGATAGCATCATGCTATAAAGTTGAAGTTGAGACTCGTGATCCGCTTGGCGTGCAACACCTATCTTGGCGTTATACTCATCTTGCAACTGCGCTTTGGCGTTTAGATACTCTTGCTCAATCGCAAGTAGTTCAGCGTTGTTGGTTTGTGCTGTAGCAACTTGCAAAGCATGAATTGCTTGCATGCGCTGCAATTCATTTTGATACTCAGCATCCAAAGCACCTGTATTGGTTTGAGGTGTACTTGCATAAGGTGCTGACAAAAACTCATCATCATAACCAACACCGCCGCGAAGCGTGCTAAATGATAAAGCTCTCAATGCCTCATTACGCTCTAACTCATTCTGAATAAGTCGAATTTGCTCAAGCTCGGTCAGATAACGATCTAAAACCGCTTCTTCCTCTTTTGAGTACATTTCCTTATATGATGCAATGCGAGCATTTTGAGTTACTTTGAGCTCAGAAAGTTCTTGCTTGCGGCGCTGTTCAATCAGTAAAGAGCCTTCAGTGTATTGCTCGAGTGTTAGTTCTCCCAACTCCTGTTGACGCTTTAAATCCTTTTCTTGATCACTTGTACGCTTATTAATAAGTTGTGCCTCAGTAAGCTGAAAATCTTTTAAGGCATCAAGCTTTGCTTGTTGAGCATCCTTAAATGCCTGAATATCAAGATTGGCTTGTTTCTCGTAAAAATCCTTCGCTTTTTGAGCATCAGCATCACTAAAGCCTGCCGCATCCACCTTTTCCAATTCATCTTTTAAGCGATTACGGACTTGGGTTTCGTAATCAGCAACCTCATTGGTAATCCGTTTGCGTTCTTCAGCTTGCGATTCATGGCTTTCCAAAACCTCTTGTAGATATTTATCAACATCCAACTCGGCTTGCTTAACCACAGTCCTTTGAGCATTGAAGCTCTTAGCCCAAGCCTCCTCTGCCGACATACCAAGTGCAATATTCTCCCGGTAAATCTTTTGAGTGGCCAATAATGATTGAGCCATTTGCTCCGATGAAATAGAGGCTTTGTTGCCACCACGATCACCATACTTGGATCGACCGGTTGCCGGATCTGCGACTGATGCAAACTCAACAGCTAAAGCATCCAGTGCTGGTGATAACCCACCTTTGCCGGTAATAAATTTCTTCACGTTTGGTTGTTTTACACTGACCAAATATTCACGAAATATCTTTTCTTGCATCTCAGGGCTGAATAATTGATTTTTATCCAACTTTAAAGCGCTTACTGCATCTCTTAGTGTGCTTGGGATGACTTGGTATTTACCCACGGCGAATAACTCTCGACCTGTGGATTTACTGCCTTTTTGTTTCGCCATGACCTGAGCTAGCGTCATACCAGTAAGGTTTTTGGTTCTACCTGTGGCATCACCAGCCACACCATTATTGTATGAGTTATACCCACCTTCACCACTTGCAATCACCGCATCAATCGTACTTGCTTTAGTGAGTTTTGCTTGCTTCTCTAACTCCTTAGTACGCTCACGCTCTTTTTCATTCCGGGTATCAAGAGCACCAATCTCTTTCATGCGTGCTGCATATTCTTCATTGATCTTTTTCTTGATCTCATCTCTGAATACACTTTGGCCTTTCGCATTTTTGGTGATAGCACCATCAAGCTGAATGTACTTGTTGATAATGGCAGCAAGTTCATCATCATAACCATTACTTGCAAGTGCAGTATTCACTGTTGATGTAATGATGCTTTGATCGGCTTCTTTAAGAAGTTTTTTAATTTCCTCGGAAAAGCCTTTAATTTCTGCCGCAGAATCTTTGGCCTTTTTGCCTACACCATCAATACCATTTTCAACAAGCTTGAGCTTTTCTTTACTATCAAGCAGCGTTTTATTTAAATCACGATGCTCTTTTTCGTAATCAGCTGCACGCTTAATGTCGGATGCTTCAATACCTTCAACCGCATTTAAACGCTTAAATGCTTCTTCTGTATCAAGTACACCTGCGGTCATTTCTGCCCAAATGCGATACAGGTCTTTATTATCACTTTCTTTGTAAAGTGCTAAAACAAGGTCCTCAAAGTCGCGTTTTACGTTTTTAAGTTCTTGTGACTGTGTTTTGATTGCTGTTGTGAGATCAACCTTGGCAGCTTTGGCTTGATTGCCTGATAAACGCTCTAGCTCGTCAGCCGCCATGCCTGCATAGCCTGCCTGATCTTTGAGCATATCGTTGGCATCACCGCCGTGGTTGCTCATCAGTAAATAGCCAGCTGTTAAAGCTGTTACCCCGATCACAATACCCGCAGGGCCTAAAAACGCTGCTGATGCTAATGCAGCTGCACGCGCACCAAGTGTTTTTGCAGCATTATTAGCAGTAGTTGCCGCCGTGTTGGCTGCTGTGGCTTTGCTATTAGCATTTAAAGCAATGTTGTGTGCAATCTCTGCCGCTGTGAGTCGTTGAACAGCTAATGCACGCGCTTGCTTGGTTGTTGCTGAGTTAAGATCAAGTCGTGCTAAATGGATTTCTTGTGCTGCTATAGCAACATTTTGACGACTACGCTGTAACTCCATCGCTGCAAGTTGAGCCTGTGCTTGTAGCTCCGCTGCTGCGGCTGCACGGCGTTGTACGGATGCTGCAATCAATGACTTCATTGCAATGACTTGTGTAACGATGGCTTTGGTGATTGCTGCTACACCACCCAAAATTGCAATATGCGCAATTAAGTTTAGGTTTTCAGCTAACACCTTAATCGCATCAGAAAGCGCTTTGGCTGCACCACTTGATTTACCCGCCTCACCTACAAATTGAGTTAAAGCATTATTCATTAAAGTAAATGATTCTTTAATTGTGGTGTCTGTTTGACTGTATAGGGTTTCAACACTGCTGCCAGCCGCAAGTAATGCCTTGGTGATGGTTTCGCCTGTAAGCTTTCCATCCAGCATCATTTGGCGCAGTTCACCGCGTGTAACATTTAAACCTGTGGCCATGGCATTAAGTAAACCACCTGCACCATCTACAAGTGAGTTAAATTCTTCGGCACGCAACACCCCACCATCAAGCGCTTGGCCATACTGAAATAGCGCACCGGCTGCGGCTTCAGCTGTAGATCCACTCATTGCTACAGCTTTTGATGTTGTTTCGGTGAGTTTGGCAACATCGGCTTGTGTAATACCCAATGTCTTTGCATTAGATAAGTACTTTGTGTAGACACTGGTTACAGCATCCCAAGATTGCGCAGAACGCCAAGCAATATCAAAGGTATCCTTCATTGCGCGGTTGAGTTCTTCTTGCGACTTAGTAACAAGCTTTAAGCGGTTTTGAATCCCTGTATAGGCATCCATTTTGCTAATCGCACTACCAACAGTCACCACACCTGCCATATAACCCGCAAGATTTTGCAAGGCAGAACCGGTTGCAGTCACTTGATGTTCAGCACGATCACCGGCACGCGTAATGTTATCTAACTCTCGTGATAGTTCTCGCGATGTTCTAAGGGCTTGCTGTGAATCAATGCGTATCGCTAAGCGGCTTTCTTGCTCTGCCATTACTTTTCTCCAGGCAATAAAAAACCGCCGTGAGGCGGTAAATAATGGGTATTAAAAAACCGCCCATAAAGGACGGTCAAATTCAGGTTAATTTTTCTATAGAGTCAAATACTTTAGTTGAGAGTAGTATCGCAAGCTCGGCTTCACTTTTGTTTACAACTTTATTTAGCTCATAATCCGAGATACGTCTAATACCCCTTAGTCGTTTGATGTTTTTTATAATTAATTCGAGATTATCAAAATCCACATGATCCTTTTTAATACTATCTTGCCGATCTATACAAGCATCAATATGAGCCTTGTGTACACTAGATCTTTTTGTATTTGGATCAATAGGATAAAAAAGTCTATTCTCAATTTCATCAGTGAGTTGATTAAAGGATGCATAATAAGCTTGATGTATTACACTTCTGTAAGTTGCCTCATTTTGCTCACACTTATTTAAAATATCTCTTGAGCTCAGTAGGCGATCGTAAGGCTTAAATTTCATTTTATGCAGCCTAGCAAGAGCCAATAGGCAGTAAAACAATAGTGATCTTGCGAGCAACATGCTTTAAATCAAGATCAGCAACTAAATTATCAAATTCATCCATAAATTCTATCGATTGCTCTGCTGTTCCAACAAAATCATAGTAAACAAATAAGTCTTCGTCCAACCTCCAACTTACAGCAGGGATTAAACCAAACCTAATCTTTTTTTGAGACATTACATTATTGAACAGTGTAATGTATTTCTTAGCATCACTGATTTCAACTTCAATTTCAGCAAGCATATTTTCGATTTGATCCGCATAATCGCTATCTATTTTTCTAATTGTGTCTAGATCAAGTGTTGAGAATAATACTCTGTAGAATGCGTCAATTTCTATTGATTCTTGGTTTAATGCATTAATATCAATAAGATTGGAAACTTCTTCAAAACGCCCATAATTAGCTAAAGATGCAATGCAATTCATTTTTATTAGCTTATCATTTGGAGCTAATCTCATAGCAATCTGGAAGTTTTGATACATTTGATCAAAATCATTAGAAAGTGAATGCACAATAGCTTTACACATATAACCTTCTGCTGGAGCTACTCGGATTGCTTTATCACATTCGAATAAATAGCGATGTCTTTTAAATTCAGACAGCAAGATGCTTTGATCAAACCCTGTAAGTTCATCAAGTAGTTCTTGGGCTAAAGGCTTTGCTTTCATTGTGTGTTTTCCATTTTGGTGAGGAAAAACTCTTTCAGTTGATTTTGATTCTCTTTGATTATATCAATATTCTTGTAATGTATTGTGAATTTATATTGTCAAAAAACCACCCGAAGGTGGTTTCATTTAATCTAAATCTTTTAATTCATTCCTAAATGACTCATTACACACGAGATACATTTTATTGCTAAATTCAGTCACAGCATTTTTTTGATTTTTTTCTGTAGCCCATTTGGGTTCTTTGTATGCTTCAAAAACAATGCTTTTATGGAAATTTTTTATAGGCTCAGCTGCGCCTGATTGGTTGATTAGTTTAATACTATCGACCATTTTTCCACCTAGTTGCCTAGACTGCATTACAGATTCGGAATATTCAGAAATTGAACCACAGATTTCCTCTATTGCATTATCTTTGGTCATTTTCCCATGAGTAAATGTGCTAAGAGTAATAATAGGTATTAAAACTAACAATTTCTTATTTTTCATTTTGATCCTTCAAATGTTTTTATAAGATTCTCAGCAATTTTAATTGCCTTTTTATCATCTATTGCTAAACCTGCTTTTAATAGGTTTTTAGCATCTGTAATTTTTATATGGCTATAACTTTTAGAAAAATAGGCTTTAGACATGGTCTTTTTGTGAATATTACTCCAATAATTACTCATCTCTGAAAGCATATCATCATTCATTTTTATGGCCTTTAAAACCCTCTCAATCACACTATGATATTTATGCTGCTTTAAATCCTCTTTGTTGATTTGTCGCCAAGCAGTGAATAACTCCCTGTAATGACCATGATATATATGCGGTTCTATACATGAACTTTCCAACAAATCAGCAGCAGATCGTATATCTCCATTATTTTTCAATAATTTAAATTTCTCAAGAACACTCATCTTATCTTGTGCTTCTTTCAAAGCTGGAACATTTAAAGAGTCGGTAATATCAATAAGCATAATTAAACCCCTTATTTTTATCTTAATGCAGTTAATTACAGAGATTAGACCATACTTCATTAAATGTATCTTTTGGTACTTCTGTTTCTAGTATAGCCAGATCTGGAGCAGCAACAAATCTTTGATATCCAGTGTATGCACCAAAGCTATTTTTTGAGTTTACCTCACCACACATGCCATCCATATTTTGAAATTTTGCAGAATCAGGATCTTTAAGTAATTGCTTTACAGCGCCCTGAGCCTTTACCTCTTTAAATGCTTTTAATTCATCAGGACTTGGCTCACCCTTACCACAACCCACCAAACTAAACCCCAACAAACCCACAATTAATAATTTTTTCATATATAAACCCTCTATGGAGATCATATATTAAACCAAGCAATCCAAAAATCACTTGGTTTTACTTTTGGATGATAATTTTTTATTGATTGAATCCACCAAAACATTATCAATCGCCATGATTGCATCAACAAAAATTGACAGCTCAACTGGTGCATCATAAATATTTAAATAATCATAAATATGTGTAATGCCTATCGGCATCGCGCAATCATTCCAAGTGCGCGAACGTGCAATAATGTTGTACGCATTGATAATTTCTAGTGTTTCATAATCACATGGCGGCTCAGGATCAAACTCATGGCCTTGTCTTTTACGAATAGACTTTTGATGATCACTTAACTGACCTTCAGTATTTAGCCAATCGTAGTATTTTGTGACTTTCCCAAAACTTCATCGCGTTTCTTTTTGAGTTCTTCCGAGATTTCTTTAGATTTACCGCGCACAAAATCCCAAACCTGCACACCCACATCACCACCATAGAGTAGCTTTAGCTTATTTTCAGGTGTGCACGGCGCATTGGTAATGGTTTCTTTGAGTTCGCCGTGTTCATCAAACACCTCAAAATCCACACCTTTCCAATCCTGAATCAGTACAGCAAAGGCTTGCATTAAAAAGTAATGATATGGCTTAAGATCATCTTCTTTGACACCAAGCAAAAATTGCTCGTTGTATGCCGGCGTTGCTTTGTCTTGCATTGCACGAAATGGCTCATAGTCTGCACTACGAATTTTCAACTCAATAGTTTGACCCTCAATTGTGAATTTTTCCCACTTTGAAACTGTATTTTCTTTACCTGTTGTAAATGCCATCTTTCCCCCGATTGCCGCCCGAAAGCGGCGTAATATTTAAATTACAGATTACCTAATGTTTCAGGTAAAACCGTGTTTGCTAAATAATCCATACGTGCTGCGGCGGCCTGTGTGATCGGCATGCTTAAAGCGCGTGTAATGGTCATTGGTTCACGAATATGCTTAAGCTCTAGAGCCAAGGTGCGATCATCAGTCGCGTTGGTATCAGAAATACCATCGTTATTTAATTCAAGTTTGGTGAAGTTGAAGATGTAGCCATTTTGGTTTTTATCTTCAAGACCAATTTGAGCTGTCATGGTTTCACGCGAAATCACGTAAGGAATCCACTGCTTGGATGTAGTGGTCAATGCAACCGTGGTATTAAGCGTAACTGTGACACGACCCTCACTAAAGCGATTAGCAATCAGGCTTTGGCTACCCAAGCAACCTTTACCGGTTAGATTGTTTGAAATAGTCAGTGTAAATTCTTCAGCACACGCCGTACCTACAGTATTTACATCATTCAGTTTGAATGTGTTTACATCCACGGATGACAGCACTTTGGTTTCTGTAGTGGGCAATGGATTAACTACCGGTGATACAGTGGCTTGATCATCGTAACTGGTCGCATTGATCGTAACCGAACCTGTGATTTTCCCTTCTGTTGAACCTGTGATTGATAGTTCACCAATGCGTGCGCCGGTCAGAATTTCAATGTAATTTAATTTGCGGTCATGCTTGACGATTGTAAATGTTGCAAGCTCATCACCACCAATTTCAAGCACATCCAACCCATCAACAACAGTAAATTTATTACCTGCCACACCTTCAAAAAACAAGTCTTGCGATTGAGCTGAGAATTCAAATTCAATTGAACCGCCTGCTTCAGCACTATCAGCCGTTGAGCCTTGCTCAAAGCGCGTATCAAGAATTTCATCCGATTCTGATACGGAAACAGTACGCTTCAAACTATCTGATGTACGACGCACTGTATGCCAGATCGGTGTAGTTGGTAAAATGTTTGCTGTTTGTTCTTCAGCAATATAAATCGATACGTCGGTGCCCTTAGACATGGCGACTCCTTAATTTTAAGCAATAAAAAAGCCACCCTGTGGTGGCGTTGGATTTTGAGTTTCTCTTTAGCAGTGGCCGCGCTGTCTCGCTCCGTCATGCTTTTTATTCCAATCAAATGCATCAACGATTCGACCAGTAGGCTTATTATCAATCAGATCACCATCTGCAATCATTGCAGCTTCCAATTTCTCAAGCTGATCAAGTGTCTCAATTAAGTTAAACAATGGTCGCTGTGTCGTGATGATCTTATGTTTTGGAAATTTGGTTTCTATTTCCTCCTGCTTTTCAGCAAGATTAAGCATGTTGGCTTTGGATGCAGCCACAACAACATAAACCATGCTATCAATAATGAAATCGGCCTCTAAATCACCATCATTTACCTGTCTGCACGCAAAAATAAGGTATGCATTGTCTGTAATTGGATTCATGCTAGATTCTCTCCACAAAAATTGAGTAGCAGTGTATTTTGGTTAATCCAATCCTGACGCTTATGCTTATTGGTTTTCTTTTCAGCTTTGCGTAGGTGTAAGCCATGACTATGTAGTGTAGCTTTTGCCTTTGAGATTTTTTCATCCATATCGATTTTATTCAGCTCATCAAATGCCTTATGTCTGGCATTCAGTTTCCCTGTCCAGTAGCTCCACAGCACATCATCACATTCTTCTTGGTATTTAATGACAACCTCTTTACATTCAGGCTTCACCTTGTTTGCACTAATTGAATTAAACCATCCAAATAGTTTTCGCAGTGGAATGCAAAGCATCTCCTGAATACCACCACTTGAAGGGATGGTCATTTTGACCATACCCCATCTCGGACTTGAAGCAAGCTTTCTGTGTTGGCTCTTCCAATCCAAACCCATACCTTCGACAACCAATTTCATTGGTACGTAAGGTTGGTTATTGTGTTCAATAATTGATAATTGAGTATTGTAAAAAAATACAGTCTGCGGTTGCGCTACCATATTCATAGCATTCTCCCAATCATATTCAAAAAAGGAAACTGGCAGGCACGCTGAATATGAAACGTGCTTTTCAAACCGTCGTTCTAGCCAGTTTTTTGCCCAAGAACAGGCATAAAAAAACCGCCCATAAAGGACGGCCTAATTAAAGATTTAAGTTAATTTATTCTAAACTCAGCTCGAATAATCCGAGCATAAAAGTTATCTTCATCCATTTTTTCAGGCGCATGCACCACATAAACTTCCAAATGATCATCACGAAACGCTTTTAAGTGCGCTCGCCAATCATCACAAAGTTTTGCCATGTCGCGTGTGCCTTTGTTCTTTGGCGTGAAGCACTGAATAGAGATGATGCCGAAGTCACGAATGCATGCATCTTCACCACCAAGCGAGGCAACCTGACTTGGCGAGTAATCGATTGATACTCGGCACCACGGCGCATCAGTAGGCGGCACAAAAGGCTTGCCGTCTTTTGTTGGCTGATTATCAATGCGGATATTCTCAGTAGGAATACCTTTAAATGCGCCTATTTTCGCGTATATCGCATCTTCAGCTTGAATAGTGGTCATCATTTGTATTTACCTCGAATGTACTGCATAGTGAGTTTAAACATGCCTTTTGGTGCTTGTTGTGACCAACCATTTTCAAGTCTGCGGATATACGGCAAGTTGTTTTGCAGATAAACCACATCGCCCAGCTTAAAGTTTTGGACAACATAGGCAACACCTTTGTTAATTGCACTGGTGCCTGAGACATCTTGCACGGCGTTACTAAAACCGAAGTCAGGCATATTGATTGAAACGCGGTAATTACCTCGCGCCGTGCCATCCACGACAGGTGTGCCAAGGACAAGGTATGGATAAGCGTCTTTCACGATATTTACAACCAAGCTCACAGCATCATCATTCACTGTATGAATAAACTTGCTTGGTGGATTCTTACCCCATCCCATATTTCACCCATTAAAAAACCCACTTCAGTGGGTTTGCTTTATATCAATCATTCCAATCTCTAACCATGTACCAATAAGGCTCCCCATTATTATGAGTTTTTAATTCATATATAGCGGTTGCAGTGGAGCTAGCACTATAAAAACTCACAACAGCTTTTTGCTGGCCTTGCTCATAACTATAACTAATAGAGTATTGATTACCGTTAGCTATTTCCGTAGCGTAAGATCTCTCAACTTTTTCTTGGAGAAGTTTTTTAATAGCTTCTGATGGTTGCTTAATCGACATAATGAGTCATCTAGTTAATTTTGTTAGATACACAAATAACACAATGTGTATATAAATCCACCATTAATTTAAATTTTTTAACACTACTTTTTACTACCCTGCTTTGCGCAACTGCAATACCCACACGGCGCTCGTTGGATCCTGATTGATTGGCCCGACAATTTTTAACTGTCCATAAGGCGTATCTAAAACATCATCAGCCTGCGGTTGATATGGCTCACCATCTTTCACGACTTCATTTTGTAGCGCCGTGAGCTTAATATCTTCGACTTGGTAATCGCTAGGTTTTACCCAATCTTTCTTGTAGCTACCAAATACGCCTCGGCCCGAATAAGCCTCAACTATAATTTTTGGATAAGTCTGTGTTACAAAATCAAAGTCACCTGTGGCGATTTCTTTGGTGCAGGTAAACGTTTTGACTGCATCAGCTGCCTTACCGTTAAAGGCCTTAGCAATCTTTGCTTGAACTTTATCTCGAATCATGACATTCACTCTGCTCATACATTTCAAACAGGTCTTGAGCGATGCGCTGTATTGAATACGCCTCAAACTCAATGCTAGGCTCTTTTTCACCCATTAGTTTTTTTAGTCGTTGCCAAATGTGTACAGATTCATGCAATAAAAGCCCATGGATTTCAATCAATGTTCTTTCGGAGCAATCACCCAATTGAACAACACAATGTTTGCCGTCATCATAATAATCAACCTGAGCACCTGCACCCAAATGCATAAACTCTTGCGTGTCATTCATATCATCAAACAACAAATCAAATTGATCTTGATTACGGACTAAGGTGTATTTCGAGTGTTCAAAAGGTGAGACATGCCATTCAGGCACATAATTATTATTAATCATCCCCGAAACACCTCAAACCCAAAGCCCAGCACGGCGTTAGGATTTACAAGATCAAGTGAGTCAATCAAAGCACGTGCGATCTGTTCATACTGGGATACAGCCACACTCCCCTCAACGAATTCTTCTTCAACTTCCACCTCGGCTTTCACGCGCTCACGTTTAGTTTGGCGTTCAATGCCTGAGTACAAGTCACCTGATTGAATACCTTTAATGATTTCGCATGCAGCAATCTTTAATTCGTCTGCGATTTCATCCGGCACAAAACCAACAGCCTTTTTCATCCAGGTGTTTGAGAGCAAAACAAGGCGAGCTTTATCACTAGCGTTCGCAAATTCTGCCCCTAAAATCTGTTCAGCCTGTTCTTGAGTAATAAAGCTCATGGGTTATTCCTTATTTTTATGTTTTGGCTTTAGCGGCCTTTGCAGCATTTACAGCAATTTTCTCTGAACCAATTGCTGTGGTTTCATTTACAACAATCACAGTTTCTTTGGCTTCTAGCGCCGTGAGCTTTGCAGCTAGTGCATCACGTTCGGCTTCAATGGCCTGTAAAATTGCTTTGGTGTCTGTCACTTCATCGGTCAGGTTTTTAACTGCTTGGCGCTCTTTTTTAAGCTGCTCTGTAAGTTCTGTATTTTCAGCAGCTACTTTTTCACATTCAGCTTTAGCATCATCTAAGGCCTTTTGTAGTGCTGGTGATGTTTCTACATCAAGCTGAACTGTAAGCTTACCATTTGCCTTTTTTTTAGCATCCAGATAAGCCTGTGGCACATCACCTGATACCTCAGAGCACTCTTCCAAGGAGTCACCCGGACGATAAGCACTTGCACGGCGTAGTGTCCAACCTTGACCTTGTAACTTTTTCACGTTTTCAGGAGAAAAGTCATTTGTAAAATACAGACGTGGTTTTTGTTTTTGATTCATTTTTAAGATTTCCAAAAAAAGGGGTACACATGGTTTGTGTACCCTTTGTTTAAATTAAGCCGATTTAACCAAAATACCTGCCGTGTCTTTCACGCTTGATGCCGTTAAATCCCAATTGGTTGGCGTACCAATTGCAGCATCGGTTGGTGATTTACCGCCTGCGGCTTGATTCCATGCATAACCTTTCACACCTACAGCGAATGACCATTCAGCCTGATATGTGTACTTAATGTTTTCACTACCAGTGCTTGGCACCAATTCAGCATTAAAGTCGTTGCTATCATTAACAACAATCGCACCCTCAACAAGACCGAGCGTATTGTAGGTTGGAGTGGCACCAGTATTGATTAATGCGGGTGCATCAGTGACCACAAACAAACGACCAAACGGATCACGCACTACATTTACACCGTCGTAGCGGAATAGGTTTTCTGAGTTAGACAAAGCATTATCAAACAGATTGTGCATAGTGCTTGAGTGTAAAATCCAAGCACGAATTGCGCTTGAGCGATCACCCATTAATGCAGTACCCTTATTTAATAACTTAAAGTTTGCTGCAATATTGCCATCACCATAAACAGCTTGAGTATTCCCAGAAATTGCACCTGCTGCGCCCAAAATACCTGCATTCAACATATCAGCCAAACGAGCTTTACCAAGCTGCTCACCAATCGTTAAAGCTGCTAATTCGGGGTTTTGGAGTAACCACAAGTATTGTGCTTTTTCGTATTCAATTGGTGGTGTGCCTGCTGCCACCTTTACAGCTACATCAAGCAACTGCTCGAGGCGTTTTGCTGCTACCGTACCATTACCATCAATATTACGACGGCGCACAATACCTTGAATCGCTTTAAATGATGCTTCAATATTAAAGTCACCACCAAATGGCTCATTAATTAACTGAATTGTACCCTGAGAGGCTTCATTGAATTTTTCAATATCTTGCACAACCGTTTCAGTCATCGCAACATAAGTTTGTTTATTAAATACTTGTAAATCAAAAGGCATGAGCCTCTCCTTGAGTTTTTAAATTAAGTTTGTTCGCCCACTTGCTTCATGTAAGCCACTTTTTCTTCTTTGGTTTTGCAATCAGCAAGTGATTTAGGTGCTTGACCGCCACCCTGACCACCACCTTGGAAGCCACCACCACCAGCTTGAGAACCTTTTAAAATCGAATCTTTGTGTTGGTATCCACCCACCAAAGTTTCTAAAGCTTCATCAAAGTCAGCGACTTCACCCGGACGTGAGCGTGAATAGATTTTCTGACCGTCCGCACCATAGGCCACCACTTTTCCATCTTCAATTTTGAAGTTTTTACCAAAAGTGTTTTGGACCATATCCATCGGCACGGCGATGTTGTCTTGAATAAACTTAGAACGTGCGAAGCCACCGCCGATCAATTCGCCGTGTAGCTGTTGCTGTACAGCGTCACGCTCTTGTTGAAGCTGCTGTAATTGTGGCTCGTAGGTCTTTTTCAGTGCTTCAGTAATTTCGGCTTTCACCTTATCCACTTCGCCAGCATCCACTAGCTTTTTCATATCCAAGTTTTGCACTGTAATTAAAGCTTGCTTGGCTTGTTCAGGGTCTAAACCCTCAAACGCTTTCACTTGCTTTTCTAGCTGCTCTTTGGCTTCACAATGTGTTTTGGCTTCACCATTTAAGCGGCTAATCGTTGCCACTGTATGCGGTGCATCGTGTGGAACTTCCGAGCCATCATCATGCACATACACCGGCTTACCGTCTTGAATTACTGCATAACTCTGACCATTTACTTCAATCGTTTTAGGTTTCATAAGTCATCCGACCCTATATTTTTGATGAGCATCCGCTCTTTGCGCTGTCCGTATCCACTTTCAGCAGGTAATAAAAAAGCACCCGAAGGTGCTCTATTTGAATTTGGTTTATTTAAAAAAGGCTTTGGTGCGCTGAAATAAGATATTGCTATACAGCGACATAGCACTTAATTGCGCATTCAATAAAAACCACTGATCGTCATCAATAAATGATGGTTGTGGCTTAGACAGGAAGTCAGCCAGTTTTTCAATCTTTTCGCACAGCTCAGAGTGTTCATCCAAAACACGTTTTTCATGTGGTTGTAGTTCTTTTGGCATTTCTTTACTCATTAAAAAAGCGCCGTGATTGGCGCTTGTTGCTTTAAATTCATCACGGTTTACCAAATCAATAAAACCTGTTACCCGCTCAAAAAAAACCATTGTTCACATTAAATCCTCTATCGAGCGACTGCTATAACCTTTAAAGCCCAAAATCAGACACAAAAGAAGTACACACCCCATATATATCTTTCATTGGCTCAACAACCTTTTCATAAGTAGCCGCAAAAATATCAGGCTTGCATGGATAAAACTCACCCTGCACACCTTTGATAATGTAATCACCTGGCATTGCTTTCATTACGCCCTCTAGGGTGTTAATTAGAATGACACCACCTGGTTCACGACCCAAATCAGCACTATCTAGCCATTCAGGAAATTCGTTTTCATCACTATTTTGCCACGCCTCAATCACAACAGGCTTTTTTTTGTACTTCACAATCCCAACTCCTTAAATGTTTTCGCATCCAATTCTTTTAACTGAGCAATCGTGTAAGGCTTACCAAGTGGATCAACAAACTTATCTAGCGTATAACCGCCTTTTTTATAAAGTTCATACTTGGTTTTACCAAGCCATGTACGCTGAAAAAACTCATCTGCTTGGTCAAAGAAATCCTTAAACTTTGTATTGGCATCCAATTGGCCAATCAAATGTTTGCGCTCATCTTTTGGAATATCTTTAACTTTTCGCTCATCCATTACAAAAGGCCGCTTACCTGCTAAGTTGCCATCTTTATCGCATGGCACATAAGTTGTTCGGTTATTTGGATGAATTGGGAAGCGTGGCCGTGATGCATCATCAATGTGGTAAACATTGGCATCGAGATTTCCGCAAGTCTTACAGGTACGCCCATCTAATGTCGCCACAACCTTGACATACTCAGCACCCAAAGCCTTATAGGTATCAATATAAGTCGCTGTGCTGATATGACTACGCGCCGTGCGTACTTGACGCTCAATGCTTGTTATAGGCGCATCAAGCAAGCCGCCTTTGTAGATATACTTACCACCCTCTTTGACTCGCTTACCCTTAATGCGCCGAATAATCTCAGTATTGGTTTGACCTTGGCTTACACCATCACGAATAACATGCTCAACATTACGACGTAGACTTTCAGTTAAACCTGAAAAAAGATATTTAACCAATTGCCCACCAGCATAAGGTCTTTGCTTAATCTCTTTATAAAGCTTTTCACCTGATACCAATGCTGCAGACTCACCCAACCACTCAGCAGCATACGTTGCTTCGTACACAGCTAAGGCCACGGCGCTTTTCTCAAACCCCACATCAAGCTCAGTCGCCAACAAAGCAAACCATTCATTCAAAATAGCTTTAATTTCGCTTAGAGCGCGGCTTGTTTTCGCTTTAGAGCTAAAGTCCATCACTGCCAATGCTTTGCGCTCGGAATCAGTTAAAGACTCAATAAGCTCAAAGATGGCGCTAATTTGGCTATGTGATAGTTTATTGAATATCGCCGTGATCTCATTCACAGCCTGTGATGACGCTCGGAATAAATAACTTTGATGCTGAACGAGCGCATCAAGTAAGGCTTTTTGCGCTGGGTTCATACATCACATCCTATTTGGGTTCGAATGGCTGATCTCGAAAATCACCACTTTGATTAGAAACCAACTTTTGCTTTAGTGCTTGTTCAGAAATATAAATATTAAATTGACAAACAGGGCAGTTAATGCAAAACAATTTTTCATTTCTTTCAAACATGACTTTTGCTTCGTGTTTTTGAAACTCTAGTATTGAATGGCACTTATTGCATGTGGTTTGGTAAGTTTGTTGATCAATTAAAGAGCCTGCTCTTAATACTTTCACTATTCATTTACTCCATCATTCTTCTGCTCAATTTTGAGCACAATGTCATCCCATTTGTCTTCAGGGAATGTACCTGTTTGCTCGTAGTGATACCAAACATACATCGGCAATTGACCTGCAAGACATGCTTCATAAATCAATTTAGAACGCTGCGGATCATACTTCGGCTTATTAAAGTCTTGAGCGATCTGAAAGCTAAGCTCATCCACTTTAAAATCATGTGTTGGCATTGCGAATTTGGCACACCAACGTAATGCATTGGTAAGAACCTCTGACACATTGGCCGCAACAAGTGATAAGACCGAATGCTGGACACTCGATTCATGATCCGCTTGGGTTGCTGTCTTGTTTGCAGATCCAACCTCAATCAGTCGTGCACCAAGCTCTTTCATTTGATTCCACTTATCTTGCATACGCTCATAAGCCA
>NZ_CANQLZ010000042.1 GCF_947624825.1 uncultured Acinetobacter sp. | reverse complement strand
ACACAGTCTTTCACTTCTTCACCGTCTAACTGCAACACAATACGGAATGCACCGTGGGCAGATGGATGGTTAGGACCTAAGTTTAAGAACATGAAGTCTTCATCAGCGTTGCCGCGTTTTAGACCCCAGTCTTCAGGCACAAAACGAAGATGTTCTTGCTCGTAATCTTGCTTGGCTTGGTTTTGCATATACGGCGTATATTCAGTGGCACGCGCTGAATATTCTTTACGTAATGGATGACCTTCCCAATAGGTTGGTAACAAAATACGACGCAGCATTGGATGCCCTTCGAAATTGATACCAAACATATCGTAAGCTTCACGCTCGTACCAGTTGGCATTTGGCCAAATGTTCGTTGCTGTAGGAATGTTAATATCATTCTCATTTAAAGCAACTTTGATACGAATATCCGTGTTACGCTCAAGCGATAACAAGTGATAGAACACAGTAAAGTCAGACGCAGGTAAACCGTCGCGGTGAGTACGTAAACGCTCATCTACCGCAGACAAGTCAAATAGCATCACGTAGGGACGTGACACCATACGCAAGAACATTAAAACTTCTTGTACGCGCGCGCGCTCAACCCAGACTGTTGGGAAATCCTCAAAAGTCGTTTGCACGTAGAAGTTCTCGCCAAATTTGGCTTTGAGCTCTTCTACAATTGCAAATGCTGGGCGTGGATCAATTGGTGTTGATCCTGGCATAGCAATGTCTTCAGCCATTGGCTTGGCTTCCTATTTAATACAAATTCATTCAAACCTAAACGACAACAACACCCAAACGGGTGTGGAAAGGACTTAAGTCGTTTAAATTATTTAATTTCATCCATAGAGCGCAAGTTTTTCACAGCCATACGCTGTTCATTCTTACGATCACGTTCTGGCATCATCTTTGGCTTATACACAGGCTTAAGATCATCACCAATGACCGCAGAAAGCGGACGGCGCTCTAGTTGAATTTGGTCTTGTAGCAACATTAATGCTTGAATTAATGCTTCAGGACGTGGTGGGCAACCCGGAATGTAAACATCCACAGGAATGATTTTATCCACACCTTGTACAACCGAATAAATGTCGTACATACCACCTGAATTGGCACAAGCACCCATTGAAATGACCCATTTTGGTTCAAGCATTTGTTCGTACAAACGTTGAATAACAGGTGCCATTTTCATAAAGCAGGTACCGGCAACAATCATTAAGTCGGCCTGACGTGGTGAAGCACGAATAACCTCAGCACCAAAACGTGACAAGTCATGCACGCCGGTTAACGTGGTTGCATACTCAACGTAGCAGCACGATGTACCAAAGTTAAATGGCCAAACTGAGTTCTTACGACCCCAGTTTACTGCTGTATGTGCTACGTCCTCTAAACGAGTCATAAACACATTCTTATTCACTTCTTCTTGTAAAAGCGGATCTTCTACAAGGATTCGCTCTTGAAGTGGATATTGATCAGCATCCGGATTCGCACGGGTTAAGGTATATTTCATCCCGTATTACTCCTTGTCAGATGAGATAGCCGGTGTTTTAGATTTCACACGACCAGAGGATTGCGCTGGAATTTGACCTGTAGGGTCAGTCACCAATTCTTCAATTGAGTTAAAGCGTGTAATTTCTGCAAGGTCCATATTTGGTGAACCCATTTTAGCTTTAATGCCTGCTGCTTTACGTTTATCAGACGGCGCCCAATTGAGTGCACCTGTTGAAATCTCGTATAACAAACCAACCAATAAAATTAAAATAAATACAGCAGCCGCAGCAAAGCCTACCCAACCTACCTCACGGACCGAAACGGACCATGCGTAGAGGTACAATGCTTCTAAGTCGAATACGACAAAAGAAATAGCGACCAAATAGAATTTTGCAGACAAGCGGATACGTGCACCACCTGCACCTACAACACCTGACTCAAACTGCTCATGCTTGGCACGACCCCATGATTTACCCCCGAAGAGTAATGGGACAGTGAGCATAAAGACGCAAAGAAATGTAACGCCGATCACGAAGGCAATAATTGCCCATTCGTATGGAGTAATGGCACTCATGCGGGGATAACTCCTGGCAGGCCTAATTTATTAACAAAGAATGTATGTATTGGCCTTCAAATACACCAAACACAAAATTAATCCCGCCAATTGTACCTGAATGATGACCTTCGTTGCTAGCGTATCGACCTTAGTCTTTCGGATGATTTTTTAATCACTTAAGCGTTTTTTTGGGCTTAACTGCCCTGCAACACGTATTAATCGGTTTATTAAATAAAAAACTTAAACTTAATTATTTTTTTCAAGAAGGCTTAAGCTAACACAAGCTTAAAAAATAGCGCCATTTTCAAAGATCTGATAAAAAACAAAAACTAAGCGACAAAATATACACCTAAATACAGCCTCAGCGCTTTTAGAGTGTTTATACAACAACACGGCTTAGGGTTTTATATAACATTACTTAGCCTTGTGCCTAAAAATTAGCTGTATCAATTAACAGATTTTTAAATGGCCAAATGGCGTTTTGGTCAAGCGATTATTTTTTCATTCAATTGGCATTGGCTAGGTTTAAGGTTTTTAAGCAAAACTTAGCTTTTGTGTTGTTTTTGCAAAATTTACTGCTTTTTATCGCACTGCATGCTATGTATTAAAGACTTACAACAACAACGACATCACAATAAGGAGCAATAACATGAGCTTATCCTTTACCCATAAACCTGATTATTTCTTATTTGCTCAATTGATTGTGCGCCACATTCAAAACTATGTACAAAAACATAGTGATACCAATCAAGTCTCTTTTGAGTTGCGCGACCTTTATGCGTTGTTTCGTGAAGATAAAGCATCGGCTACCATCAATTTAGATGGCATTATGAACATTGCCGATGAGTATAAAGTGGAAACTTTAGAGGGCGATCAAAAGCTGATTCGCCATTATGAGATTTTTGCCAAAGAAGATAAAATTGTGATTGATTTTGAGCCGGCTGCTGTCACCGCACTACGCAACGGACGCGACATTATTCCACCTGATGCAACCTTACATGAATAACAAAAGCAGGCGTAATGCCTGCTTTTTTGTAGTGCTTAATGTTGACGATGCAATAAAAACTCAGAAATACCATACAGCTGTTCAGTATTTTCACTAAAATGACTTAAAGCATTGAAGGCTTGGTCATGCAATTGCTGAGCATAAGCTTGTGCCGCTTGTAAACCCATCAATGCCGGATACGTCGATTTTTCCACTTGTTGGTCTTTGCCTGCAGTTTTACCCAATTGTTGCGTGTCTGCCACAATATCTAAAATATCGTCTTGTACCTGAAAAGCTAAACCAATGGCTTGCGCGTATTCACGTAATTTTGGCAGTGCAAGGTCTGTTCCTTTAAATACCGTGACTGCCGCCATCATAATCGCTGCTGAAATTAACGCACCGGTTTTATTTTGATGAATCTTTTCTAAAGTGGTTTGGTCAACGCGCTTGCCCTCAGATTGCAAATCTAAGACTTGGCCACAAACCATTTTTGATGATGCGGTCGCCAAAATTTGCATTTGTTTAAGCACAATCCCTTGATCGACCGCTTGCGCCTGATCAAACAAACGACTGCCTAAGACTTCAAATGCCATAGATTGCAAAATATCACCTGCAAGTAATGCTGTGTCTTCACCAAATGCAGCATGGCAGGTTGGCTGACCGCGACGCAACAAATCATTGTCCATACATGGCAAATCGTCATGGGCTAAGGAATAGCAATGAATCAATTCAATCGCGACTGCTGCACGGCGTACCGCTGCAAAATTTTGATTGGGATTTAAGGCAGCCGTGGCATAGCATAATGCTGGACGTACCCGCTTTCCACCTAACATCACGGCATGATGCACCGCAGCCTGTAAGGGCTCAGGCAAGGCAAAGGCTTGTAAAGTAGTATTTAAATCTTGCTGAATTTGCTGTTGTGCAGATGTAAGTGCATTGTGGTGCGAAATTGACACTTGCGCCTCGAATCAATAGGTTAGGATTGCACTCAACATCATACGGTTTTCTGGCTTAAAATGCATCCTGCCGATAAGGATAAAACTGTTGCTGTTGGTAATAATACACCGCATTTTTACCTTGTGCCTTGGCCTTATACATGGCGCGATCGGCGTAATTTAACGCTTGCACAACCGTAAACGGATGGCGTACGGCAGCCACTCCGCAAGACACCGAAATGGTTGCTTCAGGCAAAGCAAAGGCACGATTTAACCCCAATACTGCCTGCCGAACCTGATTTACAATTGCACAGGCACGACTTAAACTCTGTTGCTCAAATAACATCACAAATTCTTCACCACCAACACGATAAAGCGTTGGCCAATCATGCTGTGTGGCTAAGTGGGCTAACTGCTTGCCAAATTCCATCAAAATACGATCGGCAAACATATGACCATAGGTGTCATTGAGCATTTTAAAATCATCAAGATCTAACAGTGCCACCACTAAAACATTTTTTTGCTGTTGAAGTCGTTGCTGAAAAGCATGCCGACTCGCCAAACCAGTTAATGCATCAAGGTCTAATTGTTGTTGTAAGTGCCGATTGTATTGTGCAAGCATGCGTTGTTGTGCTGTTAAATCACTTACATCGACCGCACACACCAACATCGCTTGGAAATTTTGTGCTTGATCATAATACACTTTGAAACTTAAACGATGTTCACGCCCTGCAAACTGATGCTCAAAAGGCACCAAAGTTTGACCTGCCGATAAAATACGTAAGTCATTACAATACGAGTGATAACAATCTAGGTCGAGCGCTTGCAGGTTTTGACCCAATACCTCACCAACAGATTGAGAGAAAAAATCGGCATAATGCTGATTTGCAGCCAAAATCTTGGCATTGGGCGCAAGTAATACGGCAGCAATTGGCAAGATCTGGATTAAATCTTGTAATTGTCCTAAAGGATAGTCTTCAAAGTCCGTAACTAACATAGCACCACACAAACCACTTACTCATTATATGCTAACAGAGTTTAATCAGCGCTTGCATGATGCCTCTGTGTTTTTTAACTCAAGGTGTCTTGTGGAATACGCACCCAACCTTCCATTAAGACACGCGCACTACGGCTCATGACGGCTTTTTTTACCACCCATTGGCCATTTTCTTGAATGGCTTGTGCACCTACACGCAATGTGCCAGAGGGATGACCAAAACGCACTGCCTCACGCTCCCCGCCACCAGCGGCTAAATTGACCAATGTGCCCGGAATTGCTGCTGCTGTACCAATCGCAACCGCAGCAGTGCCCATCATGGCATGATGCAATTTACCCATCGATAAAGCACGTACCAGTAAATCACAATCTTGTGGGTTTAAGGCTTTACCACTTGAGGTGGTATATGCTTTGGGTTTAGAAACAAACGCGATTTTTGGGGTGTGTTGACGCTGTTGGGCTTCACTGATGTGTTGAATCAAACCCATGTGTTTAGCGCCATAGGCACGAATGGTTTCTAAACGCGTTAAGATTGTGGCATCAGCATTAATCGCATCTTGTAACTCTGTGCCTTCAAACCCTAATTCTTCAGCATTAATAAAAATGGTTGGAATACCGGCATTGATAAAAGTAGCCTGAAATGTACCAATATCAGGTACATCAAATTGATCTACCACATTGCCTGTAGGGAACATCGCACCACCATCTTCCCCGTCATCGGCTGGGTCTAAAAATTCAATTTGTACTTCTGCGGCAGGAAACGTGACACCGTCGAGTTCAAAATCACCGGTTTCTTGGACTTGACCATGAGTAATTGGGACATGCGCCACAATGGTCTTTGAGATATTTTTTTGCCAAATATTGACGGTGCAAATCCCATTTTCTGGAATTTTACTTGGGTCAACCAAACCTTGGCTAATGGCAAATGCACCCACGGCTGCGGTTAAGTTACCGCAGTTACCACTCCAATCTACAAAAGCTCGATCAATAGAAACTTGACCAAATAAGTAATCGACATCATGACCGGCCTGTTGGCTTTTGGCTAAAATCACAGTTTTGCTGGTACTTGAGGTTGCACCACCCATGCCATCAATTTGCTTTCCATAAGCATCTGGGCTACCAATAACACGTAATAAAATTTGATCACGAATAGGTCCTGGTACTTGAGCCGCTTGTGGCAAATCATCGAGTTTAAAAAATACGCCTTTGCTGGTCCCACCACGCATATAAGTGGCAGCAATTTTAATTTGTGGTGCAAACGTCATTGTAATGTCATCCTTAGGATTACTTGTTATAAATAATTTTTGGCGGAAGTTTTAGCATACGTATTTTTACTTAAAATGATATTGGCTTGGGACTTAAGTATAAAAAATCAGCGTTTAAAAAAACCACCCAAAATGCCAGCATTTTATAAAAACACATGCAATAAAATTAATGTATTGATTCAGTTATCTTTTATATAAAATTTAATGCTAATTTTTTTTTATGAATTGTATAAGAAAAATTCAGTTTAGCACTCGTACTAGGCGAATCTTACATGATCTATTACAATCAAATGACTTATCCATTGTCGGGCTGAATACTTTGAATACCGAGTCTTCGCAACTTCAGCGTGGCTTAAAGAACCGTCATATCCAACTCATCGCCATGGGCGGCGCAATTGGTACTGGCTTATTTTTAGGTTCCGCACAGGTCATCCAATCTGCAGGGCCGTCCATTATTTTGGGCTATGCCATCGGTGGCTTTATTGCCTTCTTAATTATGCGTCAATTGGGCGAGATGATTGTTCATGAGCCTGTGGCAGGTTCATTTAGTCACTTTGCTTATAAATATTGGGGAAAATTTCCAGGCTTTTTAGCTGGTTGGAACTACTGGATGTTATACATTCTAGTGGCAATGACCGAGCTGACCGCCGTTGCTAAGTATATTAACTATTGGTGGCCACATATTCCGGCATGGGCATCGGTTTTATTCTTCTTTATTGTCATTACCCTGATCAATTTAGGCAATGTGAAGTTTTACGGTGAATCAGAGTTTTGGCTGTCTATCATTAAAGTCACTGCCGTGATTTCAATGATTGTCTTTGGTATTTATTTACTGCTCACTGCAGATGCCAACTCAACTGCATCATTTAGTAACCTTTGGACCGCAGGTGGCTTTTTCCCCAATGGTTTTGAGGGCTTGTTTTATATGCTGGCCTTTTTAATGTTTGCCTTTGGTGGCATTGAACTCATTGGTATGGCAGCCGCCGAAGCTAAAGATCCAAAAACGACGATTCCAAAAGCCATCAATCAAGTAGTGTTTCGTATTTTGGTGTTCTATGTAGGTGCTTTAACCATTTTACTGTCATTGGTGCCATGGAATCAGCTTGAACTTGGTGGTTTAGATAAAAGTCCATTTGTGATGATCTTTAGCCAGCTTGGTATTGATTGGGCTGCGCATTTACTTAACTTTATTATTTTAACCGCGGCTTTATCTGTATATAACAGTGGTATGTATGCCAACAGCCGTATGTTATTTGGTCTTGCTCAACAAGGCAATGCGCCCAAAGTATTTAGCAAAGTGAATAAACAAGGTGTGCCAGTGCCTGCTGTGTTGTTCTCTGCGGCATTAATTTTTGGTTGTGTGTTACTTAACTACTTGGCACCAGAAAATGCTTTAAGCCACTTAATTTACATTGTAGTGGGTGCTTTGGTATTAAACTGGGCAATGATTAGCTTAACCCACTTTAAGTTTATTCAAGCCATGAAAAAAACCGGTGAAAAAACCTCATTCCCGGCACTTTTCTCACCATTGGGTAATGCTTTAGTATTAATCTTTATTGGTTTAATTTTATATATTATGTGGACACAAGGCTTTAAAGAGTCGGTGTTGATGCTACCCATTTGGATTATAGGTATGCTGATTTTATTTAAATTATTAAAAACCAGCCCTAAAGCTTAATACTTTAAATTTTAAAGAGTTATTGCTTCGGCAATAACTTTTTTTTGCCCAAAATTTACCGCCATACAGCTTAGGTGCCTTGAGCTTTATGAAATAGAGCCGTTGCCCCTTAAGTGCCTGACGTGGGTCAACTCCCATAAGGCGCAGCATTTTTTAGTTTATCTTGTTCATTTAAGACCTAAAAGCTAGTATTAAGCACATGCCCTCCCACCTGATTTTATGCTAACCTTGTCGCACTTTTCATTAAAATAATAGTGTATACAAGGAAAAATTCATATGATTCAGGATTATATTCCCTATGAATTAAGATCAGTCGTGACTCAGATTGACCCTCATTTGGATATCTATTGGCAAAATAACTTAACTCATGTGTTTAGCCAAATTGATCCTGAACAGCGTGATCGAATCTATCGACAAATTCTGATTCGTAAAAATATTAAATGGGATGCCAACAACAATAGTTTTAGTTGCACGCCAGTGCTGCAGTTTGAACATGTGGTTGATGGTATTGTGCATCCTGGTATGAAAAATTTGGCACAAAAAATTCTAAAATCATTAAACGAACTAGAAAAATATCAAGATGCCCTTCACATTGCCAGTTATCTAGAGAGTGTCTTAGCTCAGCTCAATAAAATTAATGTTGAAGAAAACATTAATTTACAGCAACTTAAAATTAAATTGCGTGAAAGCTTTATCTATACTGCAGCCTATATCATCCGCGCGAAAACCGAGATTGAGTTACCTGCTAATCATCGTCGTTTAAACGCAGATATGTTTAAATGTTTTATTTGTGAAGTATTTTTAAAACAACAATTACTTACCTTTTATTTTAAGACCTTACGTGGTCGTCAGCTGAAGCAACAACCGCATCCTATCTTACAAATATTTTTACAAGAACAACAAAAACTACGTCAGCTCGAAGTGATTAAAACATCGCGTTATATCTTTGCTTTGGCACAAAGTGATGATCAAGATATTAATCCATTTTCGATTCGACGCTTTTTAACCGAAGATCGTTTGGCGTTAAGTGACAATATTTATTTACATGGTGCAGTGTTAGATTTAGCCCAATTAAGCCAACCAGAACAGCAGCAATTTTTCCAATGGCAAGTAACGCGTATTGTCACAGTAGAAAAACAAATTGGTCAGCATGTTATTGAGTTTGTCAGTCAACTTGAACAACTCAACAGTGAACGCTTATTGCCGTTGTTACTCAAGCCCTTAGATGCTTCAGGCTTAGTCATTGAAAAAGTCGTACAAAAACGCTTGCTTGCCTTTGAAAAAGAACTGGCAATTTCAATCTTGGAACCGATGCAACATGCGCTACGTCATAAAGCCAGCCATATTGATGAAATGGACTATTTGTATATGAGTATGCGCCAAATCATAGGCGATATTTTAGGTTACTTTTACGATTTCCAATCCCAAGCTGCCGTGATGTTTGACAGTCAAGCCGACCAATTTGCAGCACGTTTAAAGTCATATTTGGCGTTGCACGAGAAACGTCGTAACCAAGTATTTGCCCTCTTGTCACAAGACGATTGGCAGCATTATCATGAGAGTATGCTCAAACCTTTGGAAAGTTTAAACCTCACAGTACGTGGCGCACTGCATGAGTATCGTGATCATTATCGCCAACTCAAAGACTTACAACGTACTTTAGACAAAGAAAGTCAATCTTTCTTAGCTAAAGTGTTTAAAACATCTAAAAAAACTGAAGAGCAAATTCAAGAGCTTAAAAATAAAGCTTTTAATGCCCGCCAAAATGCTTATTTAGATATTGTGCGTATTCCCAAGCAATATCCCAATTTAACCGTTTATTTAGAGTTTGAATCATTAATCTCTATTAACGATAAAGAGCGTCACTACGCCTTCCCTGTAGGTGACAATGGCGTTACACATTTACCTTTATTGGTACAATTGCCTGAAGATCGTGGTTTAATTAATTTACAAGAAATTCATCAACATCTAGATTTTGACTTAAAATTAGCCAGTCAAAAATGGTCAGACTACGAGCTAGATGACATCGCTTAAATTTTGTATGACTTATAGCAGAACTGAACAGTTATTTTTTATTCTTTACTCTGTTTAGTTCTGTGTTAAGTTTAAAAGTAACCACTTCATGATGAAGTTAAGCCTCAATAACAACAACGACAGTCTCAGACTGCAGAACAAGGAATGAATATATGCCGTTAAAAAAATTAACCATTGCACTATGTTTAGTGGGTTTGCCTTTAACTAGCTTTGCAGCGGCTTTAGATCGCTCTGGTCAATCTATTGCAGGCTTTTTACAACCCAATCATTATTTTGAAGCAGGCATTAGTGTTTTAGATCCCAATGTGTCAGGTCAAGATGTTGCAGGCAAGCAAACCGGTGATATGGCAGGAGATTATTATTTCCCACATGCCGTACTGAAACTGCAACCGACCGAGCATTTTTCTATTGGTTTAATTTACGATCAACCCTTTGGTGCAGATGCCGAATACCGTGGACGTAACAACTTTGTCAGTACAGCATCAGATGTCATTTTACCCGCGACAGGTTTAACCAATAATTTACCGGTCATAACAGGCGCACCAGATCAAGTCGTCGGTGGTGTACCTCTTAAATTTGATGCCAATGGTAATCCTGTCGCCATTGCTCTTGATAATGCCACGACAGGTGGCACCTCTGTTGAAGTCAAAACTCAAAATTTAAACTTGTTGGTGGGTTATCAACCCAATCAAAATTGGAACATCTACGGTGGTTTGGTATATCAAACCTTAGAAGCTGACGTCAATTTACGCGGTAATGCCTATAGCTTGTTTAATGGTTATGAATTAGATGTACCAGAAGACAGCGCTTTGGGGTGGCTGGCAGGTTTTGCCTATCAAATTCCAGAAATTGCCTTAAAAGCATCGTTAACGTATCGCTCTGAAATTGAACATGAGTTTAATGCACGCGAAGATTTACCACTAGTGGCGAATGTTGGGCAACTGCTCATTGACCAACAGGTGCTTGATCCCAATACACTGAACCAATTGAGTGCACCGGGTAAAAGTAAAGTGACCACGCCACAATCGGTTAATTTAGACTTACAAACTGGCATCATGGCCGACACCATTGCCTTTGCCAATGTGCGTTGGGTCAATTGGGAAGACTTTTATATGCGTCCTCACCAATTTGGAAAACTCTCTGAACTTGCAGGTGATCTGTTGCCAGCGCTGGGTAAGCCCAATGGTTTTAACTTAGTTGATTATGCTAAAGATCAATGGTCTGCCAATGTCGGGGTAGGTCGTAAAATGAATGACAAATGGGCAGGCAATGTATCGGTAGGTTGGGATTCAGGTGCAGGTAATCCTGTCACAACACTAGGTCCAACCGAAGGTTTTTGGAACCTAGGCTTAGGCGTACAATATAGCCCAACGCCTAGCTCATTTATTGCAGGTGGGGTGAAATATTTATGGTTAGGCGATGCCAAAGCACAAACAGGCGCGCACTCTGCTGCAGGCAATTTTAATGACAATCATGCAATGGCGTATGGTTTGAAAATTGGTCAGCGTTTTTAACACTTTTTGATTGATATTTTTGTCTACCGGATTAATGAAAGAGTTAATCCGGTATTTTTATACACTTATACATTAATTGGTTAAAATTAACACACTTAGATTTTTAAGGTTTTATTTACTCAAAAAATTGGAGTCTTTTTATTTTTATCATTAAAAATCATATAAATATAAATTTTAAAATAGATATTTTACTCTAATTTTAATGCTTTTTTAGTCAAACCCTGAACACTCGATAAATTTTAAAGTATTTACTCTTTTTTTAATTGTGGTAGTTTTCACCCAAAATGAATTACCGCTTTTATCAAGGATTAAAGCTATGAAGCTTCGTGCATTGTCAGTCGCCGTATCTATGGCTGCTTTACCGCTCAGCACTTTTGCAGCCGGTTTAGATCGCTCAGGTCAATCTATCGCTGCATTTTTACAACCGGGCAATTATGCAGAAGCAGGCATTTCGATCCTTGATCCAAGCGTCACAGGTGTTGGGCTTGATCAACGTCCTGTCGATGATATGGCAGATGACTATTATTTCCCCTCTGCTGCAGTCAAAGTACAAGTCAATGAGCATATTTCTTTAGGTTTGCTCTATGACCAACCTTATGGGGCAGATGCCACCTATGCAGCCGACAGCTTTATGTTTGGTGATACGACTGAAGCCACAACGGTAGAAGTACGTACTAACAACTTAACCGCGTTAATGGGTTATCAACCTAACGAAAATTGGAATTTCTATGCAGGCCCAGTTTGGCAAACTGTAGAAACCGATATTCAATTACGTGGTGCAGCGTATGGCGGTCCGCAAAAACTCGGCACTTACAATATTAAAGTCGATCAAGAACCTGCTTTTGGTTGGGTGGCAGGTATGGCCTACCAAATCCCTGAGATTGCTTTAAAAGCAGCAATCACCTATCGCTCAGAAGTCAAACATAAAGCCACAGCGGAAGAAAGTACTGCTTTGCCTGTACCATCTTTAACCGCGCTGACATCAGGTGTAGAAGCCACTACACCACAATCAGTTAATCTTGATTTTCAAACTGGTATTGCCGCAGATACCTTAGCTTTTGCCAATGTACGTTGGGTACATTGGACTCAATTTGCTGTAAAACCAACTTTATTGGGTAATATTAGTGCTATCCCTGCACCGCATACTCGCCAAAACCTGATTGACTATTCAGATGATCAATGGTCGGCCAATGTGGGTGTAGGTCGTAAATTCAATACAAAATGGTCAGGCACAGCTGCTGTTGGCTATGACTCAGGTGCAGGTAACCCAATTACCACACTCGGTCCAACCGAAGGCTACTGGAACGTGGGTTTAGGTGCACAATATAGCCCTGCTGAACATTACTTTATTCAAGGTGGTGTCAAGTATTTCTGGCTAGGCGATGCTACAGCACAAAGTGGTGGTAAACCGGTAGGTGAATTTTCTGACAACCATGCTTTAGGCTATGGCATGAAAATCGGCTATAGATTTTAAAAAAAAGGGCGCATCAAGCGCCCTTTTTTATGATGTTTTTTATGCTGGAATATCACGTACAGATGCATTACGAATCGCTTCTTTTAATGCAGCATAACCATAAATAGCTGGGAATTGTGGGAATTCGGCAATTACATTGTCTGGTGCATCAAATAAGAAACCTGCATCGGCTTCACCGAGCATCGTGGTATCGTTATATGAGTCGCCTGCTGCAATTACACGGAAATTTAAACCATGTAAAGCTTTGACTGCTTGACGTTTTTGATCTGGTTGACGTAATTTGTAGTTGCTGATCATGCCATTTTCATCTGTTTCTAATTTATGACAGAAAATCGTAGGCCAACCCAATTGCTGCATTAATGGATGCGCAAATTCATAGAACGTATCTGATAAAATAATCAGTTGAAAATGCGTGCTTACCCATTCAACAAATTCTTTTGCACCTTCAAACGGCCCCATGTCGGCAATGACAGCTTGAATGTCATTTAAACCTAAACCGTGTTGTTTTAAGATATTTAAACGCTGTGTCATTAACACATCATAGTCAGGGATATCACGTGTGGTCGCTTCAAGCTCTTTAATACCTGTTTTTTTGGCAAAGTTAATCCAAATTTCCGGTACCAATACCCCTTCTAAATCCAAACAAACGATTTCCATGGTTTCTCCCAAATAGCCATTTAAAAAAAGCTCCTTATCATAGCGTAATGCTTGAATAACGGTAGGTTTTTTTTAAATCTATTTTATTCATAAGCATTTAATTTTTACTGCTAAGCAGATAATTTCAATTGGATTAAAATATTTGATTCATTCAGTTATATAGGTTTTGAAGTCTCCAAGCCTATTTGCCAGGAACGCTCATGACAACCATCCCGACCATTGATCTCGTAGATGCCCTTGCGGCAGAGTATGCAGAAAAGTCTCCGCTTGAGATTATGGCTTTGGCCTTATCCCAACAAGGCGATATTGCCATTTCCTTCTCTGGTGCAGAAGATGTGGTATTGATTGATTTAGCTGCCAATTTAGGCAAACCGTTTCGTGTTTTTAGCCTAGATACCGGTCGTTTGCATCCTGAAACCTATCAGTTTATTGATACAGTACGTCAACACTATAAGATTGATATTGAAATTTGCTTCCCTGAAAGTGAAGCTGTGCAGCAACTTGTTAGCCAAAAAGGCATGTTTAGCTTTTTTAATGATGGTCATCAAGAGTGCTGTGGGGTGCGTAAAGTGGCGCCATTACGTAAAAAACTCGCCACATTAGATGGTTGGATTACAGGTCAACGTAAAGACCAAAGTCCAGGTACACGCAACGACATTCCTGTGGTGCAAGCCGATGTTGGTTTTTCAGGGATCGGCAAACAACTGATCAAATATAATCCGCTTGCCAATTGGTCAAGCAGCGATGTATGGAATTATATTCGTTTAATGGAAATTCCATATAATCCGTTACATGCACGTGGTTTTACCTCAATTGGCTGCGAACCTTGTACCCGTGCTGTACTGCCTAACCAACACGAACGTGAAGGTCGTTGGTGGTGGGAAGAGGCTACACATAAAGAGTGTGGCTTACATGCTGGCAATTTAAAATAAGATTAAAGCCATTGCATGCAATGGCTTTTTTTTTAACAATTTAAGCATTAAGTATTTTTTACAATTACAAACACTTATATACTTGGTGGCACACATTGTCATAATTCTAACAATTAATTTAAAACGATATGCGAGGCAGCCTGATGATGCGACCTTTACACCCCTTGGATTTTTTGTTTTTGTCTTTAGAGAAGCGTCAGCAACCGATGCATGTGGGTGGATTGTTTTTATTTCAAATTCCCAAAGATGCAACCCAAACCTTTATTCAAGATTTAGTCGCGGATATTCGTTTAAACAAAAGCATTCCTGTGCCACCCTTTAACAACAAACTCAATGGTTTGTTTTGGGACAATGACCCAGAATTTGATCTTGAACACCATTTTCGTCATATTGCCCTGCCACATCCGGGGCGTATTCGTGAATTACTCACCTATATTTCACAAGAACATAGCAGCTTACTTGATCGTGCCAAACCATTATGGACCTGTCATTTAATTGAAGGGATTGAAGGTGACCGCTTTGCGATGTACTTTAAAATCCATCACTCTATGATTGACGGTGTAGCGGGCATGCGCCTATTGGAAAAATCTTTTTCGCAAGACCCACAACATCAAGGTATTACTGCCCCGTGGTGTGTCGCCAATAAAAGAACCAAACGCTTAACCAACCCTGAAGCACCCATCAGCAAGTTTAAAAAATTTACTAACACCTTACAAAGCCAACTTAAAGCCACACCAACTGTGATTGCAGAATTGGGCTGTGCTTTAAAAGACAAAAAAAACCACAATCCTGATTATGTGTCGAGCTTTCAAGCCCCAAGCAGCATTTTAAATCAGCGGGTCAGTGCCTCACGCCGTTTTGCCGCACAATCCTTTGAGTTGGCGCGTTTACGTGGCATTGCCCAACACTTTAATGTCACCATTAATGATGTGGTCTTGGCAATCTGCTCAGGTGCTTTACGTGAATATCTGCTCAGTCAAGATGCTCTACCTAAAAAACCCATGATTGCAATGGTACCCACTTCGGTGCGTCAAGATGATTCAGATGTATCTAATCGCATTACCATGATCTTGGCCAATTTAGGCACACATTTAGCTGATCCATTGGCGCGCTTAACCACCATTCGTCGTAGTGTCATTAATGCCAAACAACGCTTTCAACGTATGACCAGTGATCAAATTTTAAGTTATAGCGCCTGTGTGTATAGCCCAGCCGGCTTTAATATCGTGTCAGGGCTGATGCCAAAACGTCAGGCATTTAATTTGGTGATTTCAAATTTACCCGGCCCTAAAGAAAATCTATATTGGAATGGAGCGCGTTTAGATGCGATTTATCCAGCATCGATTGTGCTCGATGGTCAAGCCTTAAATATTACCATGACCAGTTATGCCGGTAAGCTTGAGGTCGGTTTAACGGCCTGTCGTAATGCGGTGCCTAAAATGCAAAACTTACTAGGGCATTTAGAAGATGAGATTGTGTGCTTTGAGCAATTAATGACGACTTGTACTGAAGCTAATATAAACACAGTGCAGCATACTCAACCAAGTTAAATGGTATGGTAGAAAATGCCAATATTTTGGCAAAATTAAGGGGCTTCGTTTAGCCCCTTAATATTTAATCATACGACATTGTTGCAATAATTGATGACACACCGAACGCACCATTGCAGTGGTAATCTGCACTTCTTTACCTTGTTCATCGACCATATAAGCATGGTGAGTGGTTTTTTGCGTGCTTGGCTGATGTTGAACACTTGCTGGCATCATGATTTTGGTGACTCCCATAACTTTACCTCGTTTGCTTGACCTTTATTGTGATTATTCGGTCTTGGCTACCTTGTTCCCCTATATTGAGTAAAAAGCGCCACAAAGTAAAATCCTAGATGTAACAAGTGTTTAACGACATCCTGTTACAATTTTAATTTAAGATGATATCGTATTGCTCTTGCGTATATAAATTTTCCACTTGGAATTTAATCACCCGATCAATAAAATGTTCTAAATCCGCCACTGCCGCCGCTTCAATGGTCAACAAGCGATCAATCACCAAAGGATGTGCCACCACCGTAAAGCCACTTTTTGAGCTAAACGCGCGGGTATAACGCAAGATTTCTCGAAAGATTTCGTAACATACCGATTCGGCAGTTTTTACATAACCACGTCCTTGGCAGGTTGGACATGATTCACATAATAAGTGTTCTAAAGATTCACGTGTGCGCTTACGGGTCATTTCTACCAAGCCCAATTCTGAAACTTGAGTAATTTTAGTTTTGGCATGATCACGTTCAAGCATGTGTTCAAACTGCTTTAACACATCAGCACGATGCTCGGCTTCTTGCATGTCAATAAAATCAATAATGATGATGCCGCCTAAGTTGCGCAAGCGTAACTGTCGCGCAATTACTTGCGTGGCTTCCATATTGGTTTTAAATACGGTGTCTTCTAAAGTACGGCCACCGACATAAGAACCGGTGTTGACATCAATGGTGGTCATGGCTTCGGTTTGATCAATCATCAAATAACCGCCCGATTTCAGTGCCACACGGGTTTGCAGAGCTTTTTGAATGTCATCTTCAACATTGTATAAATCAAAGATTGGACATTCACCCGGATAATGCAATAAACGATCTTGCATGGTGGGCACAAATTCAGCCACAAATTCTTGTAATTTGCCATGCACCTCACGCGAATCCACGTAAATTTTGGCAGTTTTTTCGTTGGCTAAATCACGAATAATACGCTGTGGCAGCGGTAATTCTTCAAAAATTAAGGTCGGTACCGCAATATTTTTTTGTTTACGTTGAATGTATTCCCAAAGTTTTGCCAAATATGCCATATCTTGGGCAATGTCTTGTTCTGCCACACCTTCGGCTGCGGTGCGTACAATCACCGAACCTGGCAACTGATGCTTGGCTTGAATATTTTCAATAATACTACGTAAACGGTTACGTTCTTCTTCTGATTCAATCCGTTGTGACACACCGGTATGGCTGCCATATGGCATGAGCACCAAATATCGTGAAGGAATAGAAAGATCGGTCGATAAACGCGCGCCTTTACTACCTAACATGTCTTTCATGACTTGCACAGTGAGAATTTGACCCGGTTGTAGCAACTCAAAGACATTAGGGGTAGGTTTTTGGCGCGACCACACCATATCATTAATATGTAAAAAAGCCGTGCGTGATAAACCAATATCTACAAAAGCCGCTTGCATACCCGGCAAGACGCGCACCACTTTACCTTTGTATATATTGCCCACCAAACCACGTTTGGCAGTACGTTCAACAAATAATTCGTTGACTGTACCATTTTCAATTAACGCGACCCGGCATTCCATCGGGGTGACGTTAATCAATAACTCGTCAGACATAATAAAACTCAAAACATTATAAACATTCTTTTTTTCAGCGTTTAATTTAGTGCCTTAAATGCTGTTAATAACTGTACCGTTTCATGTAAAGGTAAACCCACTACATTGCTATAACTGCCATGTATCTTTGGGATATAACGTGCCGCAATGCCTTGGATGGCATAGCCACCGGCTTTACCCATAGGTTCACCTGTTGCCCAATACTCTTCCATATCTTGGGTGCTCAAGGCTTGAAATTGAACTTCGGTGCGTACCACTATACTGGAAATTTGTTGCTTTGTACGCACACAAACACCTGAGAATACATCATGTTGACGGTTGGATATCATCTGCCACATGGCAAAGGCATGTGCTTTAGATTCAGGTTTTCCTACAATTTGGCCATCAACACCAAGTGAAGTATCCGCGGCAATCACCAAAGCATCAGGAAATTTTGCAATGACTGCCGCAGCTTTATCTTGCGCTAAACGCTGCACGTAATTGGCGACATGTTCACCTAAATGTACTGATTCATCAATATCGGGACTATACACGTCAAAACTTAAGCCCAACTGAGTGAGTAACTCACGGCGTCTAGGTGAACTTGAAGCTAAAATTAAATGCGCCATCGTTTTAACACATAATAAACCATTGGAAAGACTGCAATAGTGGTAGGTAAAGCTTGCCAATGGCGCGCCAAGGCAAAATCAATCCCTCCCATAATTTGCATCAGCCATTGCAACAATAAATGCCCCAATGTCGCCAAACTTACAATCATCCAAATATGCAAGAAAGTTAAAATGCGTTTTTCACGAATCAAAAAGCGTGCCACAAAGCTGACTATTACAAAACTTAAGGCATTTAAACCTAAAGGTGAACCCACCAATAAATCCACAAACATGCCCATGGCAAAGGCAAACCATACCCCACACCATGTCGGTTGGCACAACACCCAAAACATCACCAACAACAGCATATATTCAGGTCGCCATGCCGACAAACCATACGATAGCGGATATACAATAAAAACCGATGCCACAATCACCGAAACAATAATGGCAAATAAAGGATCTTGATGACTTTTGCTTTTTAACCTAGCGAGCGGCATGTGGTTGCTCCATAGCCAACGACTCAGAGAACAGCACTACGACATGCTGACCCCCACCGAGTTGCGCTGCTGGTTGAATATCAATTTGGGCAAACTCACCGCTATTATGACGACTGACCTTTTGCACGGTGCCAACCAAATAACCGGCAGGAAAATGCGCACCCAAACCTGAGCTATAGACTTTTTCACCGACTTTGACATCAGCACTGGTCGGCACATATTGCATTTTAAGTTGGGTGAGATCGCCTTTACCACTCACAATGGCACGAATACCACTGCGCTCTAAACGTACCGACAAAGAATGTTCTTTATCTGATAACAGCATGACACGACTACTATGAGGATACACTGAAATCACCTGCCCCATAATACCTTGATCATCTAGTACAGTTTGTCCAACTTTAATGTCGCTGGTTGCACCACGATTAATCACAATAATATGCCGTAATGGATCGGCGTCGGTCCCTATGACTTCGGCAATTTGCATACGTCCATCAATGATTAAAGGCGTGTCAATTAAGCCACGCAAACGCGTATTTTCAGCAGAAAGTTCAGAAATTTTTTGTAAGCGCACTTTTGCCTGTAACAGCTCGGCTTGCATCGCAGTATTTTCACGACGCAATTGTGCTTCAGATTTGGTTTGTTGAGTGAGCCACTCTCGCGATAACACAGGATAGCTTGCAAGGGCATAAATGGGATTATATGCCGCATACAAGACATCTCTTGCAGGTTGAATCACATGTGGAATGCGCCAGTTTAAAAATAGCACCACTAAACATGTGATCACTGCAATGATAAATGAGCGAAAAGATGGCGGCTGTCTGGAAAACAGATTTGCTTGCACCGCCTAAGTCCTTTTAGCCAACGAATAACATATCGTGATTTGGGTTGTCGAAAAATTCAAGCACTTTACCACCACCGCGTGTTACACACGTTAATGGATCTTCAGCCACCATCACAGGTAAGCCAGTTTCTTGTGCCAACATTTTATCTAAATTGCGTAACAATGCGCCACCACCAGTTAAAACAATACCGCGCTCAGCAATATCCGATGATAACTCAGGCGGCGTTTGCTCAAGTGCTGATTTCACCGCAGACACAATATTTTGTAATGGGTCAGCAATGGCTTGCGTCACTTCAGTTGAAGTCACTGTAATAGCACGTGGTACACCTTCGGCTAAATTACGACCGCGCACTTCAATTTCAAGTGGTTTCGCACCTTCATCAGGCAGCGCCATACCGACTTCTTTTTTAATAATTTCTGCTGTGGTTTCACCAATCACGCAGCCATGTGCCTTACGCACATAGTTAATGATTTGTTCATCAAATACATCGCCACCAATACGCAGCGAATCTGCATAAACACAGCCTTGCAAAGAGATGATTGCAATTTCTGTGGTACCACCACCTACGTCAACGACCATTGAACCACAGGCTTGCTCAACTGGCATACCTGCACCAATTGCCGCAGCCATTGGTTCTTCAATTAAGCGTACATCACGTGCGCCTGCATTAAACACCGCCTCACGAATGGCACGGCGTTCCACCAACGTCGATTTACACGGTACACACACCACAACACGCGGTGCAGGTGGGAACAGACGTTTTTCATGCACTTTACCAATAAATTGGTTGAGCATGGTCTCGGTTACTTCAAAATCAGCAATCACACCGTCTTTCATTGGACGGATGGCTGAGATGTTTGCAGGAGTACGACCAAGCATTTGTTTCGCATCAAGGCCTACGGCGGCAACAATTTTTTGTGAACCACTGTGACGAATCGCCACCACGGTTGGTTCATTCAAGATAATGCCGCGTCCTGGTGCATAAATAAGGGTATTCGCTGTACCTAAGTCAATGGCCAGATCAGGCGAAAACAAGCCAATTAGTCGTTTTAGAATCACGGGGACGTTCTCAATTAAACTTTATGTGGACGCAAGTGGGCAACTTTAACTAAATGTGATGCTTTGAACAAGTCAATCGCTTATTATAACGCAGGATATTTGAAAATTTTTAATACTGATGAGGTGATGTTATGTCGACATCGGATGCTCAGCATTCTGCAGATTTAAATGCACAAACAGTTTCAGCAATTGCCCATCTTGCAAGATTATCGCTTAATGATACGCAATCTGCTGAATATGCTCAAAGTTTAAATAAAATTTTAAGCATGATGGAATCACTCAAAGAGATCAATACCGATGGTGTTGAGCCACTAAAAAGCCCATTTGATAACCCACAGCCTTTACGTCAAGACGTGGTCTGTGAAAGCAATCATCGCGAGCAATATCAAGCGGTTGCACCTGCTGTCGAAGCGGGTCTATACCTTGTACCACGCGTAATTGAATAATACTTATTCAGCTCAAGCTTTTTCTTACATTTTAGTGAAGATTTTTCTCTCATGACTGATTTACATCGTTTATCGATTCGTGAACTGAGCCAAGGTTTAGCCGATGCTCAATTTTCATCACGCGAAATTACCGAACATTATTTAAAACGCATTGAAAAAATCGATGCGCAAGTCAAATCTTACGTTACCGTAACAGCTGAACAAGCATTGGCTCAAGCCGATGCGGCTGATGCACTACGTCGTGCCGGCAACGCGGGCATCTTAAGTGGTGTGCCAATTGCACATAAAGACATTTTTTGTACCCAAGGGATTAAAACCACTGCCGGTTCAAAAATGCTGGATAACTTTATCTCGCCATATGATGCAACTGTGGTCGCTCAAGGTAAAGCAGCAGGTTTGGTCACTTTAGGTAAGGTCAACATGGACGAGTTTGCTATGGGTTCAACCTCAGAAAACTCATACTATGGCGCAACAGCAAACCCATGGAACTTAAACCATGTTCCGGGTGGTTCATCAGGTGGTTCAGCAGCAGCAGTGGCAGCTGATTTAGCCCCATTTTCTACAGGTACAGATACCGGTGGTTCAATCCGTCAACCTGCATCGTTCTGTGGTCTTACCGGCTTAAAACCAACTTATGGTCGTGTTTCTCGTTTTGGTATGATCGCCTATGCATCATCACTTGACCAAGGTGGCCCAATGGCACGCTCGGCTGAAGACTGTGCTTACCTTATGAACGTGATGGCAGGTCACGACGCGAAAGATTCAACGTCTGTTGAAAAAGAAGTCGATGACTATGTTGCAAACTTGAACGGCACATCTGTAAAAGGCTTACGTATTGGTATTCCTAAACAATACTTTAACGTACAAGGCTTAGATGCCGAGGTTAAAGCACGCGTTGAAGAATCACTGAAAAAGTTAGAAGATATGGGCGCAATCTTGGTTGAGATTGATCTGACCATGACAGAAAGCTATGTACCGACTTACTACCTGATTGCCCCTGCTGAAGCATCGTCTAACTTACAACGTTTTGACGGTGTGCGTTATGGCTACCGCTGTGAAAATCCTGCCGACTTAATGGATTTATACAAACGTTCTCGTTCAGAAGGTTTTGGTAAAGAAGTTCAGCAACGTATTTTAATTGGTACTTATGCGTTATCGGCGGGTTACTACGATGCGTACTACGTGAAAGCACAAAAAGTACGTCGTTTAATTCAACAAGATTTCTTAAAAGCCTTTGAATCTGTTGATGTGATTGCTGCGCCATCTGCGCCAACAACTGCTTATAAGATTGGTGCAAACTTGTCACCTATAGAAATGTACTTAGGTGATATTTATACCATCGCGGTGAACTTAGCAGGCTTACCTGCCATTAACGCGCCTGTTGGTTTTGACCAAAATAATTTACCGGTTGGCTTACAGCTCATTGGTAACTATTGGTCAGAATCTCAATTGTTGTCTGTGGTACATCAATACCAACAAGCAACAAATTGGCACACCAAACGCGCTGCAATTGCTGAGGAGAACGCATAATGGCGAAGAACAACGCTAAACCAAAATCTAACCTGATTGACGGTTGGGAAGTGGTCATTGGGATCGAGATTCACACGCAACTTGCAACCAATACCAAAATTTTCTCAGGTTCATCAACTGTGTTTGGTAATGATCCAAACACCCAAGCCAGCCTTGTTGATTTAGCTATGCCGGGCGTATTGCCGGTACTCAACAAAGAAGTGGTTGATCTTGCCATTCGCTTTGGTTTGGGTATTGATGCTTATATTGATCAAGCTTCAGTATTTGCGCGTAAAAACTATTTCTACCCTGACTCGCCAAAAGGCTATCAAATTAGCCAAATGGACAACCCGATTGTGGGCTTGGGTCATATCGACATCCAACTTGAAGATGGCACAGTTAAACGCATTGGCGTAACCCGTGCACACCTTGAGGAAGATGCAGGTAAATCGATTCATGACCAATTTGAAGGCATGTCAGGCATTGACTTAAACCGTGCCGGTACGCCACTTTTAGAGATTGTATCTGAACCCGATATGCGCTCGGTTGAAGAAGCGGTTGCTTACATTAAAGCGATTCACACTTTGGTGCGTTGGTTAGGGATCTCTGACGGTAACATGGCGGAAGGTTCATTCCGTTGTGACTGTAATGTGTCGTTACGTCGTCCGGGTCAACCATTTGGTACGCGTTGTGAATTGAAAAACCTCAACTCATTCCGTTTCATTGAACAAGCGATCAATGTTGAAATTGAACGTCAAATGGAAAT
>NZ_CANQLZ010000041.1 GCF_947624825.1 uncultured Acinetobacter sp. | reverse complement strand
AAACAATTCGAGGCATGTGTGAACATCTGTTAACTAAAAAAACTTTTTCGCATGATTAGTTATTTTTGTCAACTTAATGTAGCCTAAAACTTCTTCTTTTTTTAACTCACAGCGCTCTAGATCATCAAAAACAAGAATAAATTTTTCATCAATTTGTAAATAATCAGGAAGGTTTAAACTCGGCAACGTAGCATTTACTGACACATCTGGTTTGGAGTCACCATCTAAATCAACTTTCAAAGTTGCTTTCAGTAAACCTTTACCTAGTTGCCCGACTAACTTTGCACCTTTACTGCCAAGAATTGGATGAATACTTTTAAAAATAGCCTCATCGATCATAGAAATTTTAGCTATTCCATTTAAGCTCACATAGCAAATCTTTCTTTTACCATCTTGTTTCTTTTCTAAATATTTTTTTACAAACCATGTCTTACCACTTCCCCATGCACCATTCAAAAGCACAGCGTACTCAAAATTCTTTTCTCCATCGAAGTAATAATCCAAATATTCTTCAATATGTTGATTGGGTTCTGAAATATAATTCGACATGTGGTTGCACTTACTCTCTTTTAATTAGAATGAATTACTTGAATTAAAACCCAATGAATTTTTTTTCTCAACATGCTAAAAACAATCTATTCCTTTAAACCTTAAAATAAATCTATGAAAACCATAAAATCCATATTCCTTACACTTGCTCTAAGCACCACAGGCATCACCGCTCAAGCGGCTGAATCAACAAGCATTTCAGCTCCAAAACAAGTCGCTGGCTACTACCATCACCAAATTGGAAATACTCAAATCACTGCCCTCTTGGATGGTACAAACTATTTAAATCCAGCTTTATTTAAAGGCTTAAACGAAACTCAAAAAATAGAAATTTTAAAAAAGTACGCAGCAGTGAATGACAAAGGTATACAAACTTCAGTCAATGCCTTTTTAATCAATACAGGCAAACAGCTTTTAATGATCGATAGCGGTGCGGCAAGCTGCTTTGGTACACACTTAGGTTCTATTTATAACAACTTAAAAGCTTCAGGTTATAAGCCTACCCAAGTCAATGGTATTTTTCTGACCCACTTACACCCTGATCATGTTTGTGGCATTGCAAATAATGGGGTCGCCAATTATCCAAATGCTAACTTACATATTTCTAAAACTGAATATAACTACTGGTTGAATCCTAATACAGTTAAAAAACTACCCAAAGACAAACAGATCGGCTTCTTAGCTACAGTTGAAAAAATCAAAGCTGCGCTTGCACCGTATGAAGCAGCCAAAAAGATTAAACTCTTTTCAGATAAATCTTTACGCTTTGGCGATGTAGAATTTAAACCCTCTTTTGGTCATACCCCGGGACACTACAGTTTTAAATTAAAAGCAGATGGTCAAGACGTGGTATTTATTGGAGATATTGTGCATTCACATAGCTTACAGTTTGAAAAACCTGAAACCGCCATTGAGTTTGATATTGACCCGCAAGCTGCGATACAAACCCGACTTCAACACTTTGCCCAATATGCTCAAGATGGTCAACTCATTGCAGCACCACATTTGCCATTTCCGGGTTTAGGTTATATTTATAAACACGGCGTAAGTTATCAATGGATGCCGCTTCACTTTAAAGATTAATATCAGTAAAAAACCCTCTGTATGAGAGGGTTTCTTATTTATTTTGTACCAAACAATAATTTTAAGCCCAATACCGTCATTACAATGCCCGCACCACGGTCAAACATCGCTTTAAAACGTAGGTAGATACGGCGTGGTTTATCGGCCGATAAAGCCACGGCAACCAAAGAACACCAACCTGCATCAATAAAAAAGCACAGCATAGGCAACACAACGTAGTAGTAAGTTGGAATATCTTTTGGCAAAAGTGCAGTAAAAATACTGGCCAACACAATGGCAATTTTAGGATTGCTCATTTGTGTAATTAAACCTGACACATAAGCACGGCGATAACTCATCAGCTGCGCTTTGCCATCCACACTGGCAACAGGCTCTTTGGCATGTTTAATAATTTTATACGCCAACCACAATAAATACAGACCACCACAAATTTTTAGCATTAAATACGCCGATGGCACTGCCAATAACAAGGCTTGCAAGCCCATTACTGCCAATAAACCAAAAATTGCCGCACCTGTTCCGGTACCTAAAGCGGTAAACAAACCATGTTTACGCGAAACCGCAATCGAGTTTTTAGCCACATAAATAAATGTCGGCCCGGGGCTCATGGCACCCAACATCAATGCTAAGGCAATTGAGCCTAAAATCATCAAAGATTCCATTGCGATTCCTAAAAGGTTTGGGAGAAAAATAAAGCGCAATTTTACGCTGTTCAGATTTTTTTTACTGCCTGTTTTTTCACTATTCGACAAAAAACAGCATATGAAAAATTTGCCAAGCTGAATTTTTATAGGAAACTTAGCAAGCCTTGTGTATGACCAACATGCTTTAACCCAAGCAAGCATCTACCTTAAAATTTCGTATTTGCATCAAATTGGGTGATGCTTGGTCACTCCACCATTAAAAATACCCAACAGTTAATTTTCCTAAACCATATAGTTTAAAAGCTCGTATCAGCTCATTAAGCACACTCAGATGACCATGATTATTTATTTCAAGCATAAAAGACGAATACCATGTTCAAGCATGTTATCGCTCAAATATGCTAGGCCTTTAATTACCTATAAAACTCACCGTCCTATAGTGAGTCTATTTTTCAACAGGTTGTGTGTGCTTTGGCAGTTGATAATCGCGCTCAGCTACAGGCACGCCACCAATGATCATAGTACGAGGCGGCTCAGGTGTTGGGGTTGGCTCACAGCCCAATAAAATCCAACACAGGGTTAAATATACATAGCAGCCTTTCATAGTGCCTCCCATTTTATTGTTGTTTTCGCTTTTATCATGATATAAGAAATTGCCTTTTAAATCTTTAGCATCATTGTTATGAGCCCACCTATTTTTACTGATCTTGCACAGAGCACTCCCACCCAAGTGATTGATTATTTAGGTGTAATCATCAGTATTAAGCGGCTTGATTTAATTCATCCTCATATTTCTGGCAATAAATTTTTTAAACTTAAATATAATATTGAATATGCGATGCAGCATGGTGATCAGCAGATTCTCACTTTTGGTGGAGCATATTCCAATCATATTGCTGCAACAGCCTTTGCAGCGCATGAGTTTGGTTTAAACAGCGTAGGGATAATTCGGGGTTTAGAGCTTCAATCTAAGCCACTTAATCCAACCTTACAAACAGCCAAAAATTTTGGGATGCAATTTGAGTTTGTTTCGCGTGAACAATATCGTCATAAACAAAATGCTGAATATTTAAATGAATTAAAACAACGCTATCCACATGCCTATATTGTGCCTGAAGGGGGTACAAATTCGCTTGCCATTCAAGGTTGCTGTGAAATATTAACTCCACAAGATCAAGATTTTGATCTCATTTGTTGTGCTGTTGGTACGGGTGGTACTATCACTGGCTTAATTGAAGCCAGCCATAGTCAGCAACATATTTTGGGATTTTCTGCCTTAAAAGGTGATTTTTTAAAGCGTGATGTGGCACAACTTACCCTTAAACACAATTGGTCGATCAGCGATGAATTTTGTTGTGGTGGTTATGCCAAAACCACACCCGAGTTACTTGAGTTTATGCACAATTTTGAAGCGAAGTATCTGATTCCATTAGAACAGGTTTATACCGCCAAAATGTTGTATGGCATCTTTAAGATGATTGAGCGTGGTGAAATTAACACTCAGCAAAAACTGTTGGTCATTCATAGTGGTGGTTTACAAGGCAGGATCTGATTCTGAAAAATGCTTAAAAATTGGCTATAATGCACGCCTTTGTTTTTGGCTGTTGGTAAATTACCGTGTCTTCTCCTGTATTTGATGTAATTGTAATTGGTGCTGGTGCATCGGGTTTAATGCTGGCAGCCATGGCAGCTGCACGCGGTCGTCGTGTATTGGTACTTGAAAAAGCCAATAAAGTGGGTAAAAAAATTCTCATGTCAGGCGGTGGTAAATGCAACTTTACCAATTTGTATGTTGAGCCGGAAAACTATGTGTCACATAATCCACATTTTGTGATTTCAGCGTTAAGTCGTTATAGCAATTGGGATTTTATTGGTTTGGTCTGCGACCATGGCATTGAATATGAAGAACGCAAACATGGGCAACTGTTTACCCTAAATGGCGCCAAAGACATTTTAGCCATGCTGTTAAAAGAATGTGAAAAAACTGGTTTAGTCACCATTAAAACCAGTGCTGAAGTGAAAGAAGTGAATACGGTAGATGGGCAAGGTTTCCAATTGGCTACGACTTTAGGTTTTTTTGAAGCTGAATCAGTGGTGGTAGCAAGTGGTGGTTTATCTATTCCAACCTTAGGCGGTTCGGGCATTGGCTATGAAATTGCCAAACAATTTGGGCATCATGTCTATCCCACGCGTGCCGGTTTGGTGCCTTTTACCTTCTCAGATCATTTTAAAGAAGTCACCACTCGTTTAAGCGGCAATGCTGTTGAAGCGACTTTATCTAATCCACTCAATAGCTTTACTGAAGCCTTGTTATTTACCCATCGCGGTTTAAGCGGGCCAAGTTCATTGCAACTGTCTAATTATTGGCAAAGTGGTCAAGCATTTCAGATCGACTTTTTACCCAGTTTAGATCTACATGCATTTTTTAAGACCAAGAAAACTGCACAACCTAAAGTCTTGTTGCGTACCTTACTCAACGAGCATTTGCCTAAAAGTGTTGTGCTTGAATTACAAAGCTTAATTTGGTTAGAACATGCCGATACAGCCATTGGCAATTTAAGTGATGATAAGTTAGAAGCGATTGCTACCCAATTACATGGCTTTGAAGTTAAACCATCAGGCACTGAAGGTTATCGTACTGCCGAGGTAACTTTAGGTGGGGTGAATACCGAAGAAGTGTCGTCTAAAACCATGGAAAGTAAAAAGCAAAAAGGCTTATACTTTGTGGGTGAAGTGTTGGATGTATCAGGCCATTTGGGTGGTTATAACTTCCAATGGGCATGGGCTTCAGCACATGCTGCTGCCCAATACGTTTAAGATTTTGCTTTATTTCGGCTGTTGATCTGCTTCAGCAGCCTGCTTTTCCTCCGCTTTTTTATCTTCGTGTTGCTGCTCTTCTTTAATTGCTTGTTCTCGGTCTTTTTGGTTTTCCTGCTCTTGCTGCGCTTTTTCACGATCTTGACGCTCGAGTTTTGGCTTTTTATTGGCAAAAACAAATTTATAACCTGCAACCAGTAAGCCAATGGTTACCCCTGCAATCACAGCAGGTGCGATACGATTAGTGGGTTTTTTAAATCTCATTCTATCTTCCTTAAAATAAATACGATGGGCACTCAGACCCATCGCATACAAAGGTTTATTTTTTATCTTCAGGTGAAATATCAGTATCAGTTTCTGATTCGCCTGTCGAACCATACGGGTTATTTAATGGCTTGTTGTCAGGGTCAATCACCAAACGATCAGGTACTACAGTCGATTTAGATTGATCAAAAACTTCTACAGGTGCTTGATGAGGCTGTGTAGTTGCAGTTTTGTTAGACGATGTATCCATGACATCATCTGCCATCGACTTCACCTCTTTGGCTTGTGCTTTGGCTTGATCAATCAAGTCCGTCAAAACACGCTCGGCTGGTCGGCGACCACCTAAACCAAATGCCAAAGCGAAAGCCACGGCGACCGCACCTAAAGTTAAACCAAAGGCTAAGTTGACAATTGAATCGGCAATACCCATGGCACGTAAGCCCATGGCCAAGACTAAGCCCATAATTAAAACGCGTACCAAATTGGCTAACCAACGTGAACTTTTGTGTTCACCGCGTTGCACCACATTGGCCACAATATTTGCCAGCCAAAAACCAATCACTAAAATGACCGCACCTAATAGGATGTTGGCACCAAAGTAAATAAACATCGCGATTAGATCGCTAATTTGATCAAAGCCTAAACGGTTTGCAGCTTCAGACACCGCAAACAGCATGGTAAAGAATACAATTAAGTAACCCACCACACATGAAATTTTAGTGGTTCCTAAAAAGCGCTGTACCCCGACTTTTTCAGGAATAGTATCTACGCCTGTGCCTGCTAAAACTTCAACCACCAATTTAGCCACAAAACGTGATACCACATAAGCCACAATTAAGATTAAGCCTGCAGCAATAATATGTGGGATGGCATTCATAATTTCATGCAACATTGCAGTTGCAGGTTGTGAGATAGCCTCAACGCCAAGCGCTTCAAATGCCACAATCAGGGCCGTGATCATCACCACCGCAAATAAAAATGAACCCAATAAACGTGGTAAATTTGAACCTTTAAATAAGCCAATTTTTTCAGCTTGCTGTTGTAAATTTAAACTATTGCCAAGACCTTCGACAATGCCACGCACAATCTTTGCCAAGATATAACCTGCAAAGACAATAATGCCTGCAATAAATAAGTTAGGTAAAAAGCCAACCGCTTGATTAACCATGTTCTGCACAGGATGCAACAGACCGGTTAAACCTAAAATTGATAAGACAATCGGTAAAAATAGCAATAAAATCAGCCAATAGACAATTTCACTGATGTTTTGACTTACAGGACTCACGCCTACATCTGCACTAAGTTTTTCGTCCAATTGCGTGCGATCAAGTAACTTTTGTAAACCTACTTTGGCAACATTGGCCACCAACCAACCAATAAAACCAACAGCAATTGCAGCTAGTAATTGCGGTACAAACAACAAGAACTGCTGCACCATATTACTAAATGGACCACTCACGCTATTTAAGTTTAAAGCATTGAGCGCACCAATCACGGCAATAATCATCACCAGCCAAAAGACCACTTTGGACACAATTGATTCAATATTGGCACGGTGACCCGTGGCACTACTCAATTTTTGATCGGTGCCGAGTTTTTGTAATAGCTTTTTAATGCCCGATGCCACGACCAGTGCAATGATCCAACCCACAACTAAAATGGCAATGGCGGCCAAAATGGGATGAAATTGCTCCCAATAATACATGGCATTTATGCCATTTCCGCTGCGCTCAAAATAATCATTCATCTTGTTATCCTCTTATTTTTTCATTATGTATTTGGGTCAAGCCCAGCCTGTTCTATCTGTATCACCTTAAATTTTGTATATTTTTTATTCAAGTCATTCTATGCAAACTACACCAAAACGCCACAAAAAAAGCCCTAGTGGAATCGCTAGAGCTTTTATAAAGAAAATTTTAAGGTGCCGTGGCGGTTGCTTCATCAGTGGCTGTTGCTGTGGTGCTTGGGCTACTTACATTGGCTGTTGGATTTGGGTGCCCAGGCGGTGCTTCACTTGGCTTGGGTTTGCCATCGGCCATCATATAAAAAATGAGTGCGGCCAAAAACACCCCAACAATCATTAAAATATAAATCGGTAAGCGCTTTTTTTGTTGGGTTTCTGAAGCACTGGCAGCATGATGCGAATTATTTTCATTGTGTGGCATATTGCGTCCCACCTTGAGTTGTTTGATTTTTATACTAACAACTTCATGTGTTGCGTTGTGTGAAGAAGCATAGCAACATGGTGAACGAATAGTCAGTTGCTTGCCAAATTTTAAGCTATAATGGGCGACCTTTTTTTTGCTTCGTTGTTACTTTATGGCGTATCGTCAACAGAGTGTAACGCTTGATTTAGACACGGATGTCACGCATCAATGTACCTTACACTATACGCGTGATCAAAATTTGATTGGCATTATTGGCTTTAATAAAGCAAGCTATCAACTCAAATGGGGCGATTTAGAATATTTTCGTCGTCGTACCGAAGAATTTTCAGTGATGCCTTTTCCTGAATGCGTCAATGCCATGGTGATTGATATTCGCAATGTGGCGGCTTTTTTAGACAATGAAGTGCCGATTATCCCATGGCGTTTGATTGAAGAAGAATGTCCTGTGCGCTTGGTTGTGCCACAAGATCGCTTAGATCATTATGCCGGTTTATTTGAACCGACGTGGCTATCCACTGATGTAGACACTGCCATTCAAGAAATCCGTGAGTTTATGGATATGTTTGTGCATTAAATTTAAAAAACCTCCCAACAGGAGGTTTTTTTTGTAGCATGTGATTACCAGTAATTTTCTACCGCAATATTGCCCTCACCACGGCGATTCATGCTTAAGCCACGGGCTTTGAGTGCTTCTTTAGTGTCATCTACCATCTGTGGATTACCACACAGCATCACGTGACTAGTAGCCGGATTAAGTGGCATGCTTGCGGCTTTTTCAAGCTCACCATTGGCAATTAATACGGGTAAGCGCTCATGCAAAATAGCATTTGGGTCACGGGTAATAATCGGGATAAATTTAAAACCGCTATGCCCTTCGCCAAAGCTCTGTGCAATTTGTGCAATACGCTCGCTATAAGCCAATTCGGCTTGAGTACGCACGCTATAGACTAAATTGATGTTTTGATATTTTGACCACGTGTCAAAATCTTGCAGCATCGATAAAAATGGTGCTAAACCCGTACCTGTTCCCAATAACCATAAATCTTGTGGCGCGGGCAATTGATAACGTGCAAGGGTTAAAAAGCCATAGGGAATCTTCTCTAAATACAGTTCATCACCGACTTTTAAATGCTGTAAATTTGAAGTAAATGCGCCATCGGGTACCACAATTGAGAAAAACTCTAAGGTTTCATCAAACGGCGATGACACCACCGAATAAGCACGCACCACCAACTCATCACCCACTTTGAGTCCAATGCGAGCAAATTGCCCTGCTGTAAACTTAAAATGTGCAGGACGGGTTAAGGTAAAGCTAAACAAGGTATTGGTCCAACGATGTACAGATAAAACCTTTTCTTGTGTAAATTTCTCAATTGACATAATTTCAACGTGGCATCAAAGACTGCGCTCATGGTAGCATGACACGATAATTTATGAATATTTTTTCAATATTAAGGCTATATTCATGCGCATGACATTACGTCAGCTGGCTGTTTTTGTAGCAGTCGCTCAAGAGGGTACCGTCACCAAAGCCAGTGATGCAGTCAAGCTTACGCAAAGTGCGGCAAGTATGGCACTGGCTGATCTTGAAGATGGTTTAGGTGCTCCACTGTTCGATCGTTTAGGCAAGCGATTACAACTCAATGACTTAGGGCGTTTTTTACTGCCTCAAGCGCTCGAGATTTTAGGTCGTTGCGAAGCGTTTGAACAAGCGGCAAAAGGTGAATTACAAAGTATTGATCTACGTTTAGGGGCAACCTTAACCATTAGTGATTACTTAATGCCTGATTTAATGGCAGATTTTTTACAAATTCAACCCCAAGCGCATTTACAATTGCAAGTGGGCAATACCCGTCAAATGATTGAAGCAGTCAATCAATTTCAGCTTGATTTGGCTTTAATTGAAGGTTCATGTCATTTACCCCAATTACAATGTATTCATTGGCGCGATGATGAACTTGCTGTGTGCTGTGCACCGACTCATCCGATTGCACAACTTCAACGTGCGCTCACGCCTTTAGATTTTATTGATGCTGAGTGGATTTTACGTGAAGAAGGTTCAGGGACACGCGAAGTATTTGATAATGCTATTTTACAAGATGTACCAGATGCCAACATTCGCCTCACTTTGGGTCACAACGAAGCGATTTTAAAAATCGTGGCAGGTGGTATTGGCTTATCTTGTATTTCAAAACTTGCCATTGAGCCTTTGCTTGAAAAAGGTCAATTGGTGATTTTAAAAACCCCATTTTGGCAATTGGCACGCCCACTGTTTATGTTGGTGCATCGTCAGAAATACCAAGGGCCGGGACTCAAAGCCTTTATGCGATTTTGTGAAAAATAATAAAAGCACCCTCGGGTGCTTTTATTATGGTTGCACTACAGATTGCTCTACACAATAAAAACGTCCTGCACAAAAATAGGATTGGCGTGGCTGAATTTTAAACTCAGAATGGCGTACCACAGCTTGTCTTTGATAGTCTAATAATTGTCTTTGCTGTGAATCACCTAGTTTTACCATCATGGCTGCTCGTTGATTAGAAATCTGTATATAGCTTAAACCAGCCAACAACAGTACGATCATGACACCAACTAACCATTTCGGTTGTCGCAACACATTTAGTCTTTTCATTACCATCACTTTAAGGTTTCACCAATGAGTAGGTCGCTGTCTTACGCAGCTTTACCTTCCTCTTAATGTACGTGATATTGTAAACAAAAAAAATAAGTATTGTGTACTATTGTTAAGTTTTTATACAAAATGTTTAAAAACCACGCTTGAACTGTTGTTCACATGGAATACCATCTTGATCGCCATCCATTTTAGTATTAGGGCAATATTGATTAAAAAACACAGCCTCTTCATAAGAGCGCATTTGCGAACAATGCTCACGACCATCACAAGTAAACTCTTTACGTGCGCTAAGTGGCTGGGTTTGAATGGGCGTACGCTCGACTAAAGCTTGACGCTCAATGGGCTGTATTTTAATCTCATCGGGTAAATGACCATGTGCTGCACGCTGGGCAAGGACAATTTGTTGTTGCTCTGAGATAAGCTGTTGTACGTGTTGTTGTTGCATGTGTTGATGGCTTTGATATTTTTGATAGCCCCAATACAACCCAAATATTGCAGCCAAACTTAATAATCCAATTAAAGCAATCACTACTGAACCTTGTTGTTTTTGCATGCTACCCCCTTGTATTTTTTAATCGTTTTAAATATGCAAAAAGAGGTCAAATGACCTCTTTTTGCGTGTGGTTATTAACCACGTAAATTTGACAATAGCGCTGATGTAATTGATTTATTATGTTTTGCGACTTTTGATTTCACCGCCTTTTTAGAGGTGTCTTCAACACGCTCAATTTTTACTGCTTTAAATTTTTCGCCATTACGCTGTGCGACAAATTTAACACGTTCATTACGCTTAGGTTCAACCCCATCTTGTGGGAAATCTGAAATATGGAAAAAGATGTCACCATCTACATAACCAATAAAACCAAAGCCTTTAGTTGCATCGTACTGCTTGATCTTACCTTGTAATAATTCATCTTTCATTGCGCTGCCCTATCTTGTAAGTTACTTAAATAGATTATATAAAAAAGAGGCTACACTAGCCTCTTTTTTTGCTCTGCAAAAATCAATCTTTTTGAACAGAACCAAAGATTTTATCGCCTGCGTCACCTAGACCTGGCACGATATAACCATTTTCGTTTAAGCCATCATCAATTGACGCAGTAAACATAATTACATCAGGGTGTGCAGCTTCAACACGTTGAATACCTTCTGGTGCAGCCACAAGAACCATCACGCGAATATCTTTACAGCCACTTGCTTTTAATACATCAATTGCTGCCACCAAAGATGAACCTGTAGCCAACATTGGGTCAATGATCATGGCAAGGCGATTTTGTACATCTGGCACTAATTTTTTGTAGTAAGTACGTGCTTCTAGGGTTTCTTCATCACGCTCTAAACCCAAAACCGATACTTTAGCACTTGGAATAAGGTTTAAAAAACCATCTAACATGCCAATACCAGCACGTAAAATAGGGACCACGGTAATTTTTTTACCCGCAATACGATCTACAGTTACTGTGCCATTCCAACCGTCAATTTCCTGTTCAACCATAGGTAAATCTTTGGTTGCTTCGTAAGTCAAAAGCATAGTGACTTCTTGCGCTAGCTCGCGAAAGTTTTTTGTACTAATGTCAGCACGGCGTAAAAGACCGAGTTTATGTCGAATCAGTGGATGTCGAATTTCATGAATAGCCACGGGAGAGCACCTAAAAGGTTAAAGATAAAATTTATTCTATTATAGGGCTTTTTGCACGATGGGATAAATAAAAAAAGCCCTCAAACTGAGGGCTTTTTTGTTAAGTTAGAATAATTTTAAATTATTGCTGGCTTAACATAAAATGAAGCGGAGATAAAATCTCTGTTTCAAGTGCAAGTTGGATAATTGGATCTGGGTAAACACCGATCACAAGTACAGCAGCAGTCACGATCAACACCATGATACCACCCACTTTTTGACCCCATTCTTTGTCGGCGTCAATACGTGGTGTTTCTGGTGGTGTCATATACATCACAACCATCACACGTAGGTAGTAGTACAAACCAATACCAGAACCGACAATGATCATTGCCGCTAAGAACCAATGCTGAGTGGTGACCGCAGCCATGATTACCAAGAACTTACCAATGAAGCCTGCTGTTAACGGAATACCCGCCAAAGACAACATCATCACTGTAAGCACTGCAGTTAATACTGGACGACGCCAGAATAAACCACGGTAATCAGCTAAGCTTTCAGCTTCATCAAGGTTATTGTATGGGCTAGACATTAACGCAATCGCACCAAAGGCACCAATGGTGGTTAATACATAAGTGATCACATACACACTCACGTTGCCTAAGCTTGCATAGGTCATGCTGATTAAACCAATCAACAAGTAACCAAAATGTGCAATTGATGAGTACGCTAAGATACGCTTCAAGTTCACTTGTTTAACGGCTAGCAAGTTACCTACAAGAATAGATAGCACTGCAAGAATAGTTAAAATAGTCACAATCGAATCAATTAAGATTGCGCCTGAAGTTAATAAATAACGTACAAATAAACCAATGGTCGCAACTTTGGCAGCTGTTGCTAAGAACGTGGCCATTGGTGCTGGTGCACCTGCATATACATCGGGTGTCCACTTATGAAATGGCGCTAAAGATAATTTAAACGCCACCGCAAAGATGATTAAGCCTAAACCTAAAATCACCATTGGCTGAGAGATGTTTTCAATTAATGCTTGTACAGAATCATAGAACGACAATGAACCTGTGTAAGCATAAATGTATGCCATACCCATGAGCAACATTGCAGATGCAGTTGCTGATAAAACTAAGTATTTAACGCCTGCTTCTAATGACTTAGTACGCTGATGCGTATACGCCAACATACCGTAAACAGGAATCGACATTAACTCTAAGCTAATAAAGAACGATGCATAGTGCGAGCTTGCCACCATAAGCATAGCGCCTGCCACAGAGAACAGCATCAATAGATACAGCTCTTCGCGGTGGTCTTTATAGCCTTCAATGTAGGCATGTGACAGTGTGCAGCAAGCCAGTGCTGCAATCACGATAATCAATTGATACAGTACGGTAAATTGGTCAACCATAAACATGCCCATCACATTGGATGGAGCAAAGCTTGAACCAAATAACATTACTAAAAGGTAAATCACAGACAGGTTTAAACCCATCACCGCTGCAGTTGCAACAAGGTTATGGTTACGTTTAAGCGCTGTCAGTAGCATTGCCACGATTGCGGTTAAACCGACAATCATGACAGGTGCTAATGGCATAAGTTCAGAAAATGACAGTGTGAAGTTCATGACTTATTGGATCTCCACATTTTCGAGTTGAACTGAAGCTTCTTGGGCAACTTCAACGACTTCTTGCACTGGAATGTAGCTGTTTGCTAACCACGCCATGCTTGAATTTGAAATATCAAGGAAGCTTTGTGGATACAGACCAAGCCATAACAGACCAACGGCACAGATTAAAAGTACAATCACTTCACGCGCATTTAAATCTTTTAAAGACGCATAATGTTCACGCTGCTCTTCGTTTGGCACACCAAACAATGCTTTGTGAATTAAGATTAAACCGTAAAGACCGGCAAAAACTAAGCTGATGGTGGCAAGGATCGTGAACAATGGGAATTTTGCGTATGAACCCATCAGGATCAAGAATTCACCAATAAAGTTACCTAAACCTGGAATACCCACCAATGCTGCAACAAAGAACATTAAGAAGAATGCAAGGTATGGGAACTGACCACGAATACCGCCCATTAAGCGTAAATCACGTGTATGTAAACGCTCGTAGACTTGACCACACATAATGAACAACGCAGCAGACGATAAACCGTGTGCCAACATCATGATCATTAAACCTTGGAAGGTTAAGATGTTACCTGCGTAAATCGCAAGTAAGATAAAGCCCATGTGTGAAATCGACGTGTACGCAAGTAAACGTTTCATATCGGTTTGTTGGAAAGCACACCAAGCGCCGTAGAAAATACCAATTAAACCGAAGATGATAGCAATATCTGCAAATTGTGCAGATGCAGCCGGGAAGAACGGAATCACAAAACGCAATAAACCGTACGCTGCTGTTTTAATTAAGATACCTGCAAGATCAACAGAACCTGCTGTTGGCGCTTGCGCGTGGGCATCTGGTAACCAGCCGTGTAATGGGAAAACTGGAAGTTTTACCGCAAAACCAATAAACATACAGATCATAAATGCATACGCCAATGAAGGCACTTGTGCATCTAGAGTGTTGGCTACACCCAACAAGAAGTTGTAGTTGAAGCTAATGTTACCTGTCATCATGTAACCGTAGATCACCAGACCTAGGATACCGATGAGCATGATTAAACCTGCAACTTGGGTATAGATAAAGAATTTATTGGCCGCATATACGCGTGACTTGCCCGCATCACCTTTATGACCCCAAAGAGCGATCAAGAAGTAAATTGGAACCAGCATCATCTCCCAGAAGAAGAAGAACAAGAATAAGTCAATCGCCAAGAACACACCAATCACACCACCTAAAGACCATAAAAGGTTTAAGTGGAAGAAACCAACGTGTTTTTGAATCTCACCCCATGAACAACCGACTGCTAAAATACCTAGCAATGCAGTTAAGCCCACCATAAGAAGTGATAAACCATCCACCGCTAAGTGAATGTTAATGCCTAAAGATGAAATCCAAGGCACTAAGAATTCAGCCGACCAAGTCGGAACTTGAGCGCCTAATTCATAGTTATACGTACCTGTTTGCCATAACACTAAGGTTAAACCTAGTGTGACCAGCATACCCACAAGCGCAATATAGCGCGGCAGTTGTTGGTCGAGTTTATCGACCAACCAACATGCGAAACCTGCAATGAACGGTACAAGGATCAGCGCGGGTAAAAGAAAATTGTTTGTGATTTCCATCTTATTTCCCCACGATCTGAATCACGATCAATAGCATCAGAAGTACAATAATACCCAATGCCATGCTCGCAGCATAATCGCGTAATGAACCCGTTTGACGTGAACTTGTGAAGCTATGACCACCGCGAACAATCGCAGGAAGCATGAGCCACAAACCATCGATTGGATCACGGCCTAACATTTTAGCAATCAACAAGTAAGGTTTAACAAAGATGATGTCATACAACGCATCAAAACCAAGTGCGTTACGGCAAATGTTGGCTAAACCTGCACCCACTGAGGTATTGGCAAAGCCTTTGACAGCATTGTAAGCAAAAGCAAATAACACCACGCCTACAGCCAAACCTGACAACGCCACCGCAATTGCGATGTATTCGGCGCCATGTGCACCTGCAACAAGATTCTCAGGAATAATGAAAGCAGGAATGTTTGCAGCATCAAGGATGCTCATCACTGGTGCTTTAAGCACAATCGCAAGACCTGTTGATAACACCGCAAGAATTGCAAGTGGCATCCAGTAGCTTACGCCTTTAATTTCATGATAAGGCGTGTTTTCTTTGCCAAAGAATACAACCCAAATTAAACGGAATGTATAAATTGACGTTAAGAACGCACCTGCAACACCAACCCAGTACAACGTATTGTAAACCGGTAAGCCTGCTAAATGACTTTGTGTCCAAACTGCTGCCAAGATTGCGTCTTTTGAGAAGAAACCAATGGTTAAGAATGGAATTGCAGCTAAGGCACCACCACCAATTGCGAAACATGCAAACAAGAATTTGTTCTTGTAGAACAAGCCGCCCATTTTGAAAATGTTTTGTTCGTGATGGAACGCTAAAATCACAGCACCTGACGACAAGAATAATAATGCCTTAAAGAATGCGTGGGTGAGCATGTGGAACAAACCTGCTTGGTAAGCTTCTGCACCCACTGCCATAAACATATAACCCAATTGACTCATGGTTGAGTAAGCAAGGATACGTTTAATGTCAGTTTGAACCAGCGCTGCAAAACCAGCCACAAGTAATGTTACCGCACCTGTGATTGAGATAAACATCATCACTTCTGGTGCAAGTTCAAATACAGAGAACAAACGGCAGCACAGGTAAACACCTGCTGTAACCATGGTTGCTGCGTGGATTAACGCAGATACAGGTGTAGGACCTGCCATTGCGTCTGCTAACCACGTTTGTAGCGGAATCTGTGCTGATTTACCTGCTGCACCTAAGAACAACATCAATGCAGTCCACAATGTAATTGACGAACTTTGTGTCATTACAGTTGCCGCATTTTCCACGATGTATTGTGTATTCAAAGTACCAAATTGTTGGTAAAGCAAGAACAAGGCAATCAGTAAGAATACGTCACCTACACGCGTAACCGTAAAGGCTTTAATTGCTGCCAAACCGTTTGATGGCGTTTGGTAGTAGTAACCAATCAATAGGTAAGAACATAGACCCACACCTTCCCAACCTAAGAATAACAACGCTAAGTTGTCACCCAATACAAGCAATAACATACTTGCAACGAACAGGTTAAAATAAGAGAAGAAACGTGCAAAGTCCTGTTCACCACGCATGTACCATGATGCAAAGATATGAATTAAGAAACCCACACCTGTAACCATGCCAAGCATGAGCAGTGATAAACCGTCAAGTTGTAAGCTAATGCCCGGGGCAAAACCGCCTACGTTAAACCACGTCCAAAGATGTTGTACATACAACTCTTTGCCGTTGTTGACAAAATCAATACCTGCAATTAAAGCAAATAATGCAGATAGACCAACCGCGCCTACACCAATAATGGCAGCAACCGTTTCAGGCAGCTTGTGGCGACCCGCTGCTAATAGTACAAAACCAATGAGCGGGAATAAAATTGTTAAATATAAATAACTCATCCGCGCATCTCACTAGCCGCATCTACATCCAAGTGATGGAAGCGATGGTAGAACTGAAGAACGATCGCAAGACCGATACACGCCTCTGCTGCTGCAAGCGTTAAGATCAAGATGAACATGATTTGGCCATCTGGCTGTGCCCAAGCACTGCCTGCCAATACAAACGCTAAGGCAGCAGCGTTCATCATGACTTCAAGGCTCATTAAGATAAAAAGAAGGTTGCGTCGTACCATCACACCGTAAAAACCAAGTGCGAAAAGAATTGTTGCAACAATCAAACCATGCTCTAAAGGAATGTTGCCCATTATTGTGTGTCCTCTTCTGCACCTGGTTCACGTTTACCAATGTGGAATGCAGCGACAAGCGCAGCAAGCAATAACATGGCAGCGATTTCAACCAAGAGTAAGTATTCAGTAAAGAGTGCAATACCCACAGCCTTCGGACCAACAATTTCAGTGCCCATGAGTGGACCTGCAACGTTGTATTCAGAACTGAGCGTCCATACGAGGGTTAAACCCATGAGGAAACACATCAGCGCAGGATATGCCCATGCTGATGACGTTAACCATTTACGCTCTTGTTCTACAGTCGCTTGACCTAGGTTTAGCATCATCACGACGAAAACGAATAACACCATGATCGCGCCCGCATACACGATGATTTCAAGCGCACCTGCAAATGGCGCACCCACAATCATAAACATACCGGCAACAGCAAGTAATGACACGATCAAGCTTAATAAAGCATGAACGGGATTGGCGTTGGTCACAACGCGAATGGTAGAGACGATGGCCACGAGTGCCATCAAATAAAACGGCCACATCATGGTAATAGACTCCGTACATCAACAGGCTTGCTTTCGCGCTGTGCTTGACCTTTGTCTTTACCGGTTACAGCCATACCTGTGACACGGTAGAAGTTATAGTCAGGATATTTACCAGGACCTGAAATGAGTAAGTTTTCTTTCTCATAGACTAAGTCTTGACGTACATATTCACCCAACTCAAAGTCAGGTGTCATTTGAATGGCAGTCGTAGGACATGCTTCTTCACACATACCGCAGAAAATACAACGTGAGAAGTTAATACGGAAAAATTCCGGATACCAACGACCATCTTCTTTTTCTGCTTTTTGTAGTGAAATACAGCCAACAGGACACGCAACCGCACACAGGTTACACGCAACACAGCGCTCTTCACCATCAGGGTCACGGGTTAATACAATACGACCACGGAAACGTGGTGGTACGATGTCCTCAGCTTTCACTTCTGGATACATAATGGTGTCACGTTTGCGCGTTACATGGCTAAATACCATAAACAACGAACGAACGACTGACCCGACCCCAGCTAGAAATTTAAACATTTTGTTCTCCCTGCCCTTACCACAACACTACAGCAGCAGTAACTAGCAAGTTAACTAGCGTTAATGGCAAACAAATTTTCCAACCGAAGTTCATGACTTGATCATAACGTGGACGCATCAGCGCAGCACGTGCCAATACAAACATCATTACAAAGAATGCTGTTTTAATCACAAACCAGAATATTGGTGGAAGGAAATCTAGACCGAATGGAGCTAACCAGCCACCGAAGAATAATGTCACGATTAATGCTGAGATCAACACCACGTTTACATATTCGGCAACGAAGAACATACCCCATTTCATACCACCGTACTCGACGTGGTAACCCTCTGCCAATTCTTGCTCTGCTTCTGGTTGGTCAAATGGGTGACGATGCGTTACCGCAACACCTGCCACCACAAAGATTAAGAAACCTAAGAATTGTGGAATCACAAACCATACGCCTTGTTGTGCTTCTACGATCTCACGTAAGTTAAATGAGCCGGCAATGACCACCACACCCATTAACGAGATCCCTAAGAACACTTCATACGAAATGGTTTGCGCTGCAGAACGTAGACCACCGAGTAATGCGTATTTGTTGTTTGATGACCAACCACCAAATAACACCGCATACACAGCAATACCTGCCATTGCCATAAAGAACAATAGGCCAATGCTCATATCTGCAACACCTAAATATGGTGTTACAGGAATAACCATGAACGATAACACCGCAGTTGCCATCGCAACTGCTGGTGCCATACGGAAAGTCAATTTGTCTACGAATTTAGGTGTCCAGTCTTCTTTGAACATGATTTTAAGCATGTCGGCAACGATCTGGAAAATACCACCTGGACCGACACGGTTTGGACCGTAACGATCTTGCCAAAGACCTAAAAGACGACGTTCAATAAAAGACATCAACGCAGCAATTAAAACAACCACAAGTAAAATTGCAATCGCTTGAACCACTGAGTACGCAATCGGCCAGCTTTCAGCCCACAGCGGCGTTTGACGCATTAATTCTTGTTCCATGAATTACACTCCAGCCTTGACTGACACAGGCTCTGCAAGAGATACCGTAGGTGCAAGACCAACTGGGTAACCGATGTAACCTGTAGGTAAATATTCAATCACTTGAACAGGAAGCACAACTTCTGCATCACCCGCTTTCACTGTGATTTTTTGGCCGTCTTGAACATTCAAGCGTGCAGCATCTTGCTCACCTACAGCAAACATTGCCTCAGGAATACGTGATTCCATCGCAGGTGTTTTCACCGTAAATTCACCTGATGCAAAAATATGATGCATCGGCACAAGACGGAAGCTGTCAGCATTCACAAGCACTGGTGTTGGCGCAACAAAGCTACGTGCTGGACGTTTTGCTAAACGATCGAATAAACGAACGCCTGAATCACCACCTTTTAATGAACCGCCCACGTTTTCTTGGAATTTGTTCCAAGCTTGTGGTGAGTTCCAACCTGCAGACCATGCAAACGGCACCAATGCTGATGGCGTTTGATTACCAACATAACCTTCCATTGAGAATGTTAATGCAGAATCTTTGTCTGTTGGTTGTTTTGGTTCGTGAATCGACAACGGCGCACGCATTGCAGTACGACCTGAGTAACGACGTGGTTCACGCGCAACTTTTAAGCCATGTACACGGAAGCCGGCATCTGGTGCTACGTCTTGAATTGCTTCTAAAGCTGGAACGTTTTTAGCAACAGACTCAATCACATCATCCAGTACAGTCCAAGAAATCGCTTTACCTTTCACACCTGTTTCAATGGCATGTAACCAGCGCCAAGATTCTTTAATGGCAAGTTCTGGTTTGTAATAGCTTGGGTCATACACTTGGTAGAAACGTTGCGCACGGCCTTCTTGCGAAACAACCGTACCGTCACCTTCAGCAAATGAAGCAGCAGACAAAACGATGTCGGCTTTTTTCACTGTTTGAGTTTCTGAGTGATCTAGCACAATCACGTTTTTAGCTTTAGCTAACGCAGCATCAACTTGTTTTGTAGGTAAACGACGGTAAAGGTCATTTTCTACAATCACAACAGTGTCATAGTCTTGTGCAAACGCTTGTTCTAAGCTATTACCACCAAAGATGGCTAAGCCCATTGAGTTTACTTCAGGCACAGTTAAAGTTAGACCTGCATGACCCAGATTCTGTGCAACTTGTGCAGCAGCTTCCATGATGGCAGCATCTTGTAAACTTGTACCAGAGATGATCAATGGCTTTTTCGCAGCTTTTAAAGTATCTGCAATGGTTTGAGCAAATGCTTTGGCATCGTCATCAAGACCAAGAACAGTTTCGCCTTTCACCGCAGCAGCAACTGCAAAACCTAAACGCGCAATGTCGTTTGGAGAAGCAACCACTTCACCCTCAGCTACATCAGCTAAACGTGTTTGTGTAGCCGCTAAAATGTAAATCGGAGATTTAGCATCTTGCGCAATACGTTGCACAGGTTCAGCCAACCAATCTTGGGTACGGCGCTCTGCCGCCATTGCTTTGCCTTTATTTTTCGCAGCTTGGCGAACAGATAAAGCCATACGTGGCGCAGTTTGGGTTAAGTCTTCACCTAAGATTAACACCGCATCGTAGCTTTCAATTTCACGCATGTTCGGGTTGTAAACACCCTCGGTTTGCATGATTGACGCTGCAAGCTCAACTAGGTTTTGTTCTTTTTGTGACAAACCTGTTGAGAAGTTGTCTTGACCGACTAACTCACGTAGCGCGAAGTTCGATTCAAGTGATGCACGCGGTGAACCAATACCCAATACTTTTTGACCTTGGATATTTGCAATTACGGTATCAAGCGCTTGGTCTACAGAAACTGTAGTCACGTTTGCACCTGAGCGGAATTGTGGTTGACGCGGACGATCAGCGTTATTGACATAACCGGTACCGAAACGACCTTTATCGCACAGGAAGTATTGGTTTACTTCACCGTTATAACGGTTTTCTACACGACGTAATTCGCCATAACGCTCACCCGGAGAGATGTTACAACCTGAAGAACAGCCTTGGCATACGCTTGGCGCATACTGCATGTCCCATTTACGGTTGTAGCGTTCTGAGTGAGTTTTGTCGGTAAACACACCTGTTGGGCATACTTCAGTTAAGTTACCCGAGAATTCAGATTCTAAAGTACCTGATTCAGGGCGACCAAAGTAGACACGTGATGCGTTGGCATACACGCCAAAGTCTGTACCACCCGCGTAGTCTTTATAGTAACGAACACAACGGTAGCATGCGATACAACGGTTCATTTCGTGTGAAATGAATGAGCCAAGCTCTTGGTTGTAGTGCGTACGTTTGGTGAAACGATAACGACGACGATCGTGCTGAGTCATCACAGTCATATCTTGTAAATGACAGTGACCGCCTTCTTCACACACTGGACAGTCGTGTGGATGGTTGGTCATTAAGAACTCAACAATAGAAGCACGGAAATCTTTGGCTTCTTTGTCTTCGATCGAAATATAGGTATTGTCAGCAGCCGGTGTCATACATGACATCACTAAGCGACCACGCGTATCTTGAGGATTCGCATATTGGGTCACCGCACATTGACGGCAAGAACCGACAGAACCTAAGGATGGATGCCAACAAAAGTACGGGATATCCAGACCCAAAGACAAACATGCTTGTAGCAAGTTCTCTGAACCGTCGACTTCGTACGATTTGCCATCGACATGAATTGTAGCCATAGTCGAATTCCTTAAGCTGGTTTTACATCAGAAGTTTTAGCGGCCGCATCAACGACTTTCGCTTCAAACTCATGACGGAAATATTTAAGTGCGCCCATAAGCGGCTCCATTGCACCAGGAGCATGTGCACAGAAAGTCTTACCAATCCAAAGCTTACGAGTAAGCTCTTGTAAGTGATCGATATCTTCTTTCTTACCTGTACCATCTTCAAGTGCTTTAAGCGCTTTAACCGCCCAAGGTAAACCATCACGGCATGGTGTACAGAAACCACATGACTCACGCGCAAAGAATTCTTCTAAGTTACGCGTTGCAGACACCATACATTGGGTTTCATCTACCACCATAAGCAAGCACGTTCCTAAACGAGAACCTGCTTTCATGATGCTTTCGGCATCCATTGGCAAATCAATATGCTCAGCTGCCAAGAAGTCAGTTGATGCACCACCTGGTAACCATGCTTTAAGCGTTAAGCCATCTTTCATGCCGCCGGCATGATCTTCAATTACTTCACGCGCTGTGGTACCAAATGGTAATTCCCAAAGACCTGGGAATTTTACTTTGCCTGATGCACCGTAAATTTTAGTACCTGGATCTTTTGATTTACCTTGAGATAAACCAACGTACCATTCTGGGCCACGTAGCATAATGGCTGGTAAGTTGTTGTAGGTTTCTACGTTGTTGACAATCGTAGGACGACCCCAAGCACCTGCAACTTGCGGGAATGGTGGCTTGGTACGTGGGTTTGCACGGCGACCTTCAAGCGAGTTAATCAATGCAGTTTCTTCACCACAAATATAACGACCCGCACCGGTATGCACGTGTAACTCAAAGTTCCAACCTGTACCTAAGATGTTGTCACCTAAATAACCTTTAGCGCGAATTTGCTCTAAAGCTTCATTTAAGTATTTTGCAGCTTCGATGTACTCACCACGGATAAAGATATAACCGTGAGTGGCTTCTAGCGTATAGCCTGCAATTAACATGCCTTCGATCAATTGGTGTGGAAGGTCTTCCATCAACAAACGGTCTTTGAAGGTACCTGGTTCCATTTCATCGGCGTTACAAATGAGGTAACGTGGACCTGAGTTATCATTTGGTGCCATTAAAGACCATTTGATCCCTGCTGGGAAACCTGCACCACCACGGCCTTTAACCGTTGCCGCTTTAACCACATCCAATACTTCTTTAGGTTGCATTGAAAGTGCTTTTTTAAAGCCTGCATAACCGTCTAAAGCTTCGTAGTCATCCGCACTGCGTACGTTGGCCTGTTTGCTCAAACGCCAAGTTAATGGGTGAGTTTCTGGGTTACCGTCGCCGTAAATCGGTTTTGGTTCAGTATTCATACATACTTCTCCAATAACTGTTTCACTGAAGACACTTCAACTAAACCGTGCGTATCTTCATTAATCATCAAAGTTGGACCTTTGTCACAGTTACCTAAGCAGCAAATTGGCAAGATCGTGAAACGACCATCCGCTGTAGTTTGACCAAACGAGATCCCAAGCTCACGTTGGAAAGCTTCTGCTAACGTTTCCGCACCCATTAAGAAACACGCAATTGAGTCACATAATAAAATGACATTGCGGCCTACAGGTTGACGGTAAATACGGTTATAGAAAGTGGCAACACCTTCTAAGTCCGCTACGCTCATTGAAAGCATTTGTGCAATGGCATTCATTTGCGCATCATCTACCCAACCATTACGGCGCTGTACACATTTGAGCGCATCAAGGCACGCTGCACGTGGGTACGGGTAGTGACCAATGTGATGTTCGATGTCGTGAATTTCGTCCGCAGTCAAAATTCCTTCAACGTTCACACGTGGTTTTTTATCAGTCAAAATCATCATAATGCGTTTACCCCTTAGCGATCCACGTCAGCCATTACGACGTCAATGGTCGCTAAATAAATGATTAAGTCAGACATTAAGCTGCCGTTAATCACAGAAGGCATTTGCTGTAAATGCGTGAAGGTTGGTGTACGAATACGGGTACGGTAACTCATGGTTGACTTATCAGAAGTCAAGTAGTAGTTCGACGCACCTTTCACCACTTCAGCCATCACAGACGCTTCGCCTGCTGGCATTACAGGACCCCAAGATACGCTTAAGAAGTGCGTAATCAAGGTTTCAATATCTTGTAATGTCTTGTCTTTTGGCGGTGGAACAGCCAATGGATGGTCGGCTTTGTACGCGCCAGATGGCATGTTATCAAGACATTGCTTGATAATTTTCAGTGATTCTTCGATTTCGCGATAGTGAACCATCACACGCGCGTAAGCATCACCTTCGTACTCAACTGGTACATCGAAGTCGTAGTTTTCGTAGCCGCTATACGGACGATATTTACGAACGTCAAAGTCGATACCTGTTGCACGTAGACCTGTACCTGTTACACCCCAAGCCAATGCAGATTTCGCATCGTATTGCGCAACATTACGGGTACGACCAATAAACACCGAGTTTTTCAGCGCTGCTGTATGGTATTCCTTCAAACGTTTTGGCATCCAATCCAAGATTTCACGGATTAAATGTTGCCAGTTGTTTGGAAGGTCGTGTGCAGTACCACCAATACGGAACCATGCTGGGTGCATACGGTAACCGGTGATCGCTTCAATGGCGTCATAGATTTTTTGACGATCGGCGAACATGTAGAACACTGGCGTCATACCGCCGGCATCTTGAATTGCAGTACCAATAAACAATAAGTGGTTATTAATACGGAACAATTCAGACATCATCACACGGATACATTGTGCACGATCAGGCACAGTAATGCCTGCCATTTGCTCAACGCCTAACACGTAAGGCATGTTTTGCGCACAACCACCTAAGTAGTCCACACGGTCTGTATAAGGAATGAAAGAATGCCAAGTTTGACGTTCAGCCATCTTTTCCACACCACGGTGGTGATAACCGATATCAGGTACACAGTCTTTCACTTCTTCACCGTCTAACTGCAACACAATACGGAATGCACCGTGGGCAGATGGATGGTTAGGACC
>NZ_CANQLZ010000040.1 GCF_947624825.1 uncultured Acinetobacter sp. | reverse complement strand
GGCGCAGCGGACGGGACTCGAACCCGCGACCCTCGGCGTGACAGGCCGATATTCTAACCAACTGAACTACCGCTGCACTTAAAATCAATAAACTCTGAAAAGGATTGGTGGGCGCTGACGGGATCGAACCGCCGACATTCTGCTTGTAAGGCAGACGCTCTACCAACTGAGCTAAGCGCCCTTTTCAAAACGTTTCATCGCTTGATGTGGTGCATTATAGAGAAAGTTTTAAGTGTGTCAAACGCTTTTCGAGAAGTTTTTCGCTTTTTTGCATTGAATGCTTAAAAAATAAGTTATTTTGAGCAAAACACGCCAAAATTGAGTATATTTCACCCAAATATTTAATTCTTGGAGAATTTTTTTCTCATCTTATGTGCACCTAAAAGCCTATTTTTTAGAAAATAGTATTTTATTGAGCCAAAGCCACATCCTCTAGCGCATGTTCTGAAATATAAACCAATGCACCCTCGTTCATTAAATCATAAAGCTCGATCACATCTTGATTACGCATTCGAATACAACCATGCGATAAGGCCATTCCCATAGGTTCATCGTCTGGTGTGCCATGAATATAAATATAACGTGCAAAAGTATCGACCCCAGCGCCTAAGTTAAAGCCTTGCTCTAAACCTTGTAACCATAAAATACGCGATAAAATCCAATCACGATTGGGGTACTGTGCGGCCAATTGAGGGGTATAAATTTCACCTGTGGCTTGGCGTGCAATAAAAACTGAATTTCTTGGTTGGGCCGTGCCAAATTTTTGCGCAACTTTATGCCAACCACGCGGTGTCTTACCGCTATTTTCTGTTTCACCAATGCCATTTTTACCCGATGAAATCGAATACTGCTTGTGATGGCGCGGTAGTATTAAAGTTTGCTGAGCCAGATCAATTAAAATATCTGCATCTTTAATCTGCATGTGAATTCACCTCTTTACATATCAGCATAGGTTCAGGACGCAGCCATAACCAAATCGCCACCGTTAACATCACGATATTGGTAAATACCTTGACCCAAAATGGTGCTGGGGTAAATAGCATGACGATCGCACTGAGCAGCATCATCACAGATGCCCACCATTTGGCCTGACGTGGTACCGTACCGTGTTCACGCCATTGGCGCAAAGTCTTACCATATTTAGGATGGTTGAGTAACCAAGCATCCATTTGTGGCCAACCTTTTGAGGCCGCCCATGCAGCTAAAATCAAAAATACGGTGGTGGGCATGCCCGGCAATACCGCCCCAATGCCTGCAAACACGACAAAAATCAGCACTAAAGTGCGCCAAAACAGGGTCTTCATTGCGCGGTCCTACAACTGTCATTTGGCTAGTATAAAGTGTAATGTAAAGCAATTGTGTACTTTGAGCGAAGGAATATTGTCATGCAATCTGCCTATAAAGAACCATGGCTACAGTTTTATCATCCGATTGTACGCCAACTTGGTTTTGCCATTGCAAGTCCTAATATTCTGTGTGCTGTGCCGCGTGATTTAGTCTTAAATCATCAATTTCAACTCCATTCAGATGAAATTTGGCAACAACATTTTGAAGATTATTTGCCGCGTTTACGTGAACTTGATCTCAATCCTACGCCTTTACTTGAATTTGTGGCACAGCTCAAAAGCACACGTTTAGGCTTACGTTTTGAAATGCTCATTTGGTTTTGGTTACAAGATGATGCGTATCATCCTTATCAGTTATTGGGTCATAGTATTCAAATCATTGAGGGTGCTAAAACCTTGGGTGAATTAGATTTTTTGATTTATCACCGTGATTTTAAACGTATTGAGCATTGGGAAATTGCCTTAAAATACTATTTGGCCGAAGCAGATTATTGTTTTGAGCATTGGTATGGTCTTAATCGTTCTGATCGTTTAGCACGTAAAATGTTGCATTTCACCCAAAAACAATTTCAGTTTCAACAAGCCCTGCAGCACGAGATTGAAGCACGTTTTTGTATGCTCAAAGGTCAATTGTATCTCCCTCAAAACATGCAACCCCCCCTCCCCGCTTGGGTTAACTCTACACGGCGTATAGGTTATTGGGGTCATCAACAGCCTTTACAAAACTTAGGCTATTATCGCTTACAACGCCATGAGTGGATTTGCGCCAACCATCAACCTAGTAGTGAAGCTGCACACTGGTGGACCGACGGTCTATACAAACAGCAACTGAATGAGCACTACTATATGTTTCGACAAGCGCCTTACCTGATGCGCAACACTGGGTAATTTTTACACAGGCTTACATTTCACTACATAATCTTCATATTTTTTTTAAGGTACTAAAATTAATCTCAAATGAGCAAAATAACATCAAAACAATTTCAATAACGGAGTTTTCCATGAAAAAAGTGCTTGCTGCTACATTACTTGTGACATTTGCATTAACTGGCTGTAATACATTTAAAGGCGTCGGTAAAGATGTCTCTAAAGCAGGCCAAGGCATTAGCAAAACGGCTGAGCGTACACAAGACAAAATGTAAGCTGAATATCAGTCAAAAAACCTTATCTTTAGATAAGGTTTTTTTATGTTCACACTTCGCAGCGCTGAAAAATTCACCTATGATAGTTCAACATTATTATTCGATTTAGCCGGCATGCAACCCTCTGATACTTTAGACTTTAGCTTACAATTATTACGCCAACCTTCGGTCACCCCCATTGATCATAGTTGCCAAAACATGATGGCAGAGCGCTTAGAAAAAATTGGCTTTCATATTGAAGCTATGCGCTTTGCCGATGTAGACAACCTATGGGCACGTCGTGGACAACAAGAGCCGGTGTTTTGTTTTGCAGGCCATACCGACGTTGTACCTACCGGACATTTAGAGGCTTGGCACTCTGACCCGTTTTTGCCAGAAATTCGTGATGGAAAACTCTATGGTCGTGGCAGTGCCGATATGAAAACTGCCCTAGCAGCTATGGTGGTTGCCTCTGAACGTTTTGTGGCAAAACATCCAAATCATCAAGGCTCGATTGCCTTTTTAATTACCTCGGACGAAGAAGGTCCATCCATCAATGGCACGGTGAAAGTGGTTGAGGCTTTACAAGCGCGTCAAGAAAAAATGACTTGGTGTTTGGTCGGTGAGCCATCAAGTACGCATAGCTTAGGCGATGTGATTAAAAATGGCCGTCGTGGTTCATTAAATGCCAATATCACTATTCAGGGCAAGCAAGGTCATGTTGCCTATCCACATTTGGCAATCAATCCCATTCATAGCGCCTCTCAAGCTTTAGCAGAACTGTGCAATGTGGTTTGGGATCATGGCAATGATTACTTCCCTGCTACCTCTTTTCAAATTTCTAATATTAATGCAGGCACTGGCGCGACCAATGTAGTGCCTGGCAGTATGAATATTTTAATGAATTGGCGCTATTCAACTGAAGTCACCGCCGATGAATTAAAAGCACGTACTTTAGAGATTCTGGATCGTCATCAAGTCAATTATGAGGTGGAATGGACGTTGTCGGGCTTACCATTTTTAACCCCAGTCGGTGAATTGGTCAATGCAGCCAAACAAGCAATTTACGATGTGACCGGCACACAAGCACAGCTCTCAACTTCTGGCGGCACATCCGATGGACGCTTTATTGCACCGACGGGCGCGCAAGTGTTAGAGCTTGGTGTGTTAAATGCCACTATTCATCAAATTAACGAACATGTCGATGTTAAAGATTTAGAACCTTTGGCTGAAATCTACGAAAAGATTTTAGAAAACCTGCTCACTTAATACAAAAAAAGGAACTCTTAAGAGTTCCTTTTTTACTTTATAAACCTAATTTTTTTTCAATGGCCTGTAAGTTAGGTACATGAAATATTCGCTCACCGACTTTGACATACTGAAATACCTCATCAGGTAGATCCTGTTGTTGCGCGTCGACCACTTCTGAAATACGTAAACGCATAGTTTGTGGCATTTCATTACACATCAAAGCAAAACGCTGTTGTGTGTCTTCACCTTCAATCACCAACGCCACCCCTTTGCTGTGCTGAGGATGATAAATAGCATGTACGGGTAACTGCACATCATGCCAATCTACGGTTTTGACATCGGTTGCACTATCCAGTGCAGATAATACAATATTTTGCGGTAATAACATGGGCGGCAAGTCATGGCATTCAATCACATAGGTATCAATAAAACCGGTTGAGATTGCAATTAAATGCTGTAGCTCTTGTTGATTCACCTGTTGCATCACAACTCCTTAAGTTGAAGCAAGCAAAAGCGTTTGGACTTGGGCCAATAACTCTGCTTCTTGGAACGGTTTACCCATATAGTGATTCACGCCTAAGCTCATCGCACGTTCACGATGTTTTTCGCCAGTACGTGAAGTAATCATAATAATTGGTAATTCACGATGGATATCATGGTGTCGCACAAGATTGGTCACTTCAAAACCATCCATACGTGGCATTTCAATGTCCAGCAACATCAGATCAGGGCGGCTATTTTCAAGCTGCTCCATAGCATCTACACCGTCTTTGGCAGTCATGACTTCATAACCATGACGTTCAAGTAAACGCGAGGTCACTTTACGTACCGTGACCGAGTCATCCACAATCATCACTAAGCGGCTTTGCTTATCTGTTGCATCAAAGTCACGTGAATTTTGCATTTGTGAGGTATCACGTAACGAGGTTTGTACCTGACGGGCAATGTTTTGACCATCTAAAATCAAACAGACTTGGCCATCACCTAAAATGGTGGCCCCTGCAATTACACCCACTTTAGAGAACTGTTGACCAATAGATTTGACCACAATTTGCGAGCGTGAACCAATCAACTGATCGACCAACAAGGCAATACTTTGCCCTGCACTGCCTTTAATCAGCAATACCGGTAAGGCTGTGCCTAAGGTATTTAAACGTGGCGCATTTTGATGCCCAACAAATTCGGATAAATAACGTAACTTGTATTCTACATGGTCAATACTAAAGTGGTCGGCATCACTGGCAAAGTAAGCTTCTAATGCACTTGGCGCAATACGGACAATACGATCAATTTGTGCCAATGGCAGGGCAAATTGCTGATCGCCAACTTTTACCATTAAGGCATCACTCACCGCAACCGTGGTCGGTACACGAATGCTAAATGTGGTCCCCTCACCTAGCACTGATTCTACAGTGACATGACCACCGAGTTCACGAATCTCACTTTGTACTACGTCAAGTCCAACACCACGCCCAGAAATTTGCGTGACTTGTTGTGCGGTACTAAAGCCGGGGTGGAAAATAAACTGAATAATCTCTTGTTGATCGAGCTTTTGATTGACACCAATTAAGCCTAAATTTTCCGCTTTGGCACGAATCTTATTGGCATCAATTCCCTTACCATCATCGCTAAAACTAACCACAACATCGGTACCTTGACGGCTGATATTGAGTTCAATTTGACCCACTTCTGGTTTACCCAGTTTTAGGCGCTCTTCAGGGCTTTCAATACCATGATCGACCGCATTACGCAGCATATGCTCAAATGGCGTGATCAAACGCTCTAAGATGGTACGGTCAAGCTCACCTTCGGTGTTATACACCACCAATTCCGCAGGACGGTTAAGGGCCGATGAAGTGGTACGTACAATACGTTGTAAACGCGGTAACATCCCTGTAAAAGGCACCAAGCGCGTACGCATAAGGCTTTCTTGAATCTCAGACTGAATACGTGATTGTTGTAACAATAAGCCTTCGGCATCACGAATTTTCTCAGACAACGTCACTTTAAAGTCCACCAAATCCGATGCAGACTCCGATAGTGACTTAGACAACTGATTTAAAGATGAATATTGATCCATTTCGAGTGGGTCAAAATCATCGTATAGCTTATTTTCATCACTGCTATGTTTGGCAAGAATCTGACTTTCTAATTCCCCTTCCATACGACGCAACTGATCGGCTAGACGATGAATGGTTAAGTCCATCTCATTGAGGAAGTTGCCCAATTGGGCTAAATCCATCTCGATGCGCGAACGGTTAATTGCATTTTCGCCCGATAAATCAATCATCTTCTCAACCAAGTCGGCTGAGATACGAATCATCTCAGCGCTTTGGTCATTTTGTTTGTGATGTTGCCACTCGCCTTGCATCGATGGTGGTGTAGTGCCATCACCTTGAATCCAATGCTCTTCTTGTTGTGGAGTAAAGAAATCCACTTGAGTGGCATGGCTTGGTAATTTAACTGTACTGTTGGCATATTCAATGCTGCTTAAGCGCTGTACTAAAGCGTCTACATGACTGTAATCGCGTTGATGAATCGCTCGTTTTAACCATGCTACGGTACTTTCCAATAAGCTGTCATGCACATTGGAGCTGATTTGATGTACCGCAAATTGTTCAAAAACAGTTTCGAGTTCATAGGCAATTTGTGCAATCGGCTCAATTTGTGCCATGCGCGCGCCGCCTTTGAGACTATGCGCAGCACGTTGTAATTGCAGCAGCAAACTACGATTACTACGCTGCTCTAACCAAAAACTCAACAAAGTTTCGGTGCGCTCAAGCAACTCAAAGGCTTCTTCATAGAAGCTCTGCTCTACAATTTGCTCTAAGGTCAGCTCTGCTGTATCTGATGTCAGTGTGGCAGATTCTTCCAGCACAGATGTTGAGTGCGCTTGAATTTCTTGTGGTGTTGCTTCCACAGTCATCTCTGCTTGAGATACTGCGGCAATCTCTTCAATAACAGAGGTTAAGACCGGTTCCTCGCTTTCGGCAAGTAACGTTTGGGCATTAGGCTCTTGAAGCGTTAAATCTTCTTTGGCAAGCATGTTGGCTTGCTGATCTTCTAATGCAACTGCTTTGAGCTCAACAGAAGTTTCAAGTACGCTGTCACCGCGTGCCAAGCTTTCAATATTACGTAAAATATCAACCGCTTGATCAGCTGGATAATCAATATGTTGCGTTTGGATCAACTCTAAACGTTCAGCAATATTGTCCTGTACCAACTGAATGATTTTGATCATAGCTGCTGTGGCAACTAACTGACCTTGAATCACACGCTCATAAATACTTTCTAACTCATGCGCGATTAAGCCAATGTGGTTGGCCTGCACCATATTGGCGCCACCTTTTAAGGTGTGTAAATAACGCATTAGATTATTGAGTGCAGCTGCGTCTTGGTTTTTAGCCCAAGTGTTTAAATCTTGATCAATACCCTCAAACAGCTCATTGGCTTCTTCTAAGAAAATATCCAATAAATCTAGGTCAAACTCAGAGCGACTGTCCTCTGAATCCAAACGCATGTGATCTTGTGCCAAACGTTGTGACAAAGCAGCAAAGTCAACGCTATTGGCTTTATGCTTGGTTAAATCCGGTAAATCATTAAAGCTGACCAATTGCTCAACTTTATGATCAATAAAATCATGCAGTTGTTGTAAAGCGGTTTGTGCTTGTGCTGACAACACTACACGCTGCCCAGATGCCAAGGTATCAAATAGATGAATAAATTCAATATGCGCTTGATTAAACAATGCTTCTGCATAGCTTAAATTGAGCAGTTCAGGTTTATTCCATAACTTACAATAGGCACTCTTGAGTGCCAAAGCATATTGATGAATACCTACCGCAGCGCGATTGTCAGTATGGACACTTAAACGTTCGGCCTGTTCAGTTAAGCTTTGTAAATACACAGGGAAATTAATTTGCGCGCGTTCAATAAAGTCAACTTCGGTATCAAGCAAGAGGTCAATATCAAGTTGCAGCAATTGTGTGACTAAACCATGTGGATTGTCTTGCTCATTCATTGGCACCAAACGACCGTATAAGGTCCATGCTGCATCAAATTCAGTGATTAATTGATGACAACGTTGTTGATCACGCTCACGCAACGCAGGCAAATACCCCCGAATAAACTCAGCATATTGTCTTAATAATTGAGTTTCTGCTGAGGTTGAAACAACATCTTCTTGTAACAGATAACTTTTAAATAGTTTTTCAACTTTAGCACTGGCACTAAAAACATCTTCAATTTGTGCCATAGATGAACTGCCGCGCAATGTGTGTAACGCACGAATCAGGGCATTGTAATCATCTGGTGTGTTATTGACATTTTCTTGTAAGAAATGGTCAATCGTTGCTAAATGCTCTTCGGCTTCTTCAACAAACACCGCTAAGGTTTCGGCTAAATCTTCTGCCACATGCTGAGCATCTAAGGCAACTACTGAATGTGGCTGTTGAACATTTACATGTTCTAAACCAGTGGTTGATGTTGCGCTTAGATCCTGTTCAATCAATGCCAATAATGCTGGGTCTAGTGCATGTTCTTGTTGTAATTGTTGACCAAGCAAAATGAGTGGGCGCACGTCATGCTCAAGCGCTTTACCTTGTTTAAAGCATGGATAAAGCTTGGCTTGATAAAATGCCAATACGTATTGGGTATAGCGGCGTAAAGTTGGGGTCAGTGCAATACTGTCATTGAGCACACGGTTTAAGGTGTCTTCAACTGTCCATGCCAGCTCACCGGCTTGCAACGCACCCACCATGCGCCCTGAGCCTTTTAAGGTATGAAAATGGCGACGAATGTCTTTTAACAGTTCAGGTTGATCCTGCCATTGTTGTAACAACTGGCTTAATTCTTGAAAAATCTCTTCGATTTCTTCTACAAAAATTTCAAGAATTTCGGTATCTTGCTGAAGATAACTGTCTTCGGGAAGCGTCATCGGGGCAACTAAATTTTTTAATATTTCTTTCATAGCTCAGCTTCTTAAGTTTCACCCTCACTTGAGACAAAAGTACAGCAGTTTTAAGAGACTTCGTAAGAAGTCTCTTAGTTACGTTTATTCAGGTAACTTAAAGTCAGTTACAGATTCACGTAATGCTTCTGCCATACTCGCCAATTCAGATACCGAACGTGCTGTATCAAAAGTCGCGCTGGTGGTTTGCGAGGTAATTTCTTGTACGACATTCATGGTGTTGGCAATATGACCTGCAGATGCTGACTGAAGCTTTGCGGCATCAGAAATGTTTGCAATCAATTTCGCCAAGTTAGACGATACGCTTTGAATTTCACCTAAGGCAACACCGGCATCTTTGGTTAAGCTTGCACCACGCACCACTTCTGAGGTGGTTTGTTCCATTGAAATTACGGCTTCGTTGGTATCGGTTTGAATGGTTTTTACCAAAGTTTCAATTTGCTTCGTTGCAGATGCAGAACGTTCTGCAAGACGTTGAACTTCATCGGCAACAACAGCAAAACCACGCCCTGCTTCACCGGCCATCGACGCTTGAATTGCAGCGTTTAGAGCCAAGATGTTGGTTTGGTCAGCAATATCGTTAATTAAGGCAACGATGTTACCAATTTCTTGTGATGATTCACCCAAACGCTTAATACGTTTTGAGGTTTCTTGAATCTGTTCACGAATAATATCCATACCTTGAATTGAGCGTTGTACAACGTCTGCACCATTGGATGCAATGTGTACTGAACGCTCAGCTACTTGTGCTGATTCAGAAGCATTGGCAGATACTTCGTCAATCGACATGGCCATTTCGTTAATTGCAGAAGATGCACCGGCAATTTCTTGCGCTTGGTGTTCAGACGCTTCGGCTAATTGGTTGGTAATGTGCTGGGTATTGGCGGTATATTGTGAAACTTCTTGTGAGGTTTCATTAATACGCGAAACGAGGTCACGCAGTTGATCAATGGCAAAGTTAATCGAGTCGGCAATGGCGCCCGTAAAATCTTCAGATACTGTCGCGTATGAACGTAAGTCACCATCAGCTAAGTCGGCAATTTCATCAAGCAATCGTAAAATCGCATTTTGGTTACGGTCATATTCTTCTTGTAAACGTGCCACACGCTCTTTGTCGGCTTCACCACGTAAAGTCAGCAGCTTAAATACACTGATCAAGAAGCCAATTAAGGCCAAGATTAAACCAATGGCTGGCAACCAATGCCCAAGACTTGAACTACTTGATAATTGCTTTAAGTTATTCAAAAGTGGGGTTGATTCATTGTAAATCACACTTGATGCTTGACGCACTTTGGCAATTGGCTCGGCATTTTTTTGTACCACGGCTGCCGCATTGGACAACACTTGGTCATATTCATTTTTAATATTGGTTAAAGCGGCACGTAAATTGGTGTCTTCAACACGTGCTACACCTAAAGCGGTATTGCCATTGAGTTGACCATTTAAAAAGGCGGCAAAGTTACGCACATCAGTGTTTAAGTTTTCAGCCGACGCACTCGAGTTTTCAGAACCGTTCATCAAACTATTCATGGCATTTAAAATACGCTCAGCCAAAAACACTTGGTTTTTAGCAATTGCAATTTGACTGCCTGCGCTACCTTGACGTGACATTTGTTCAATAATTAAGTTGTACTGCGCCTGAATACTCGGAATGCTTTCGCTTAAAGCTAAATTGGCATCGTACAGTTGATTAATTAAAGGTTGCTGTGCGGTAATTAAATCCACATTGGCAGCCACTTTGTTCCAACTGCCCTCAATATTAGCAAAGGTATCGCTATCACTTTTACCTTGGATATTATTTAAATGTGCAGCAAATTCATCTTTGCTTGCTGCAAGCTGTTTTAACGCTTCAGGCGTACCGGCTGAGGTGGTCATAGCAGCTTGATTAGGTAAAGTTTGTGACAGTAAACGTAACTCACCAACGCTTTGTGTATAGCTATTATTTTTAGGCACACTATAGAGCAGGTAAGCTAAAAACACTAAAGCTAAGAGTAAGCTAAATGCAGCACCATAAATATAAGGCTTAGATCTTTCACTATCGCCAAAGACACGCGAGGCCTGATCGACTTGGTCTTGGACTTTATTAAACAGACCTGCTCCATCGCTCCCACTTTTTTTAATATTAAAGCTCATGCAGCTTCTCCCAATTGCGTGTGCGCCTAATGTAGACGGTTAAATATTTATAAAATCGAGGCGTTCATATATTTTGGGTGGTGCAATAATTGACTAAACAAAAATACCTGCCACTTTTGGTTATGTTGTTGGAAATAACCACGGCAATAGGGATTAAGCAGGTCATTTACTGCATCTTGATTAGAGAAAAAGCTCTTCTTATTGAAATGTTGAATCCCCAATACTTGATCCACAAGTAAACCAACATACTGATCATTATTTTGAATACACAAAACTTTTTGCGCACCTGATGATTGGCTGCGCTGACCCACCAAGTAGTGAGTCAAATCAGAGACAGAGAGTAATCGGCCACGAATATTGGCCACACCACGTACCCACGCATAGGTGTTTGGTACTGGCGTACATTTAGGTGGGTAAATCACCTCGGAGACTTCCCCCAAAGGAGCAACAAAATATTGCCCCATCATCTCAAAGGCAATTCCTGACCATCGGTTTACTTCATTGTCTTGGTTGGCATAATGTTTATTGCCACGTTTTGCCAAACGAAGTAATTCGATAAATCCATTGGCAGCCATACATTATCCCACATGAAGATGTTGCTTAATGACATCAATTAATTGTTGTTCATCTACCGGCTTGGTTAGATAATCACACGCACCTTGACGCTTACCCCAAACACGGTCAGTGGCTTGGTCTTTGGTACTTACAATCACAATTGGAATATGCTTGGTGCTAGCATTACGTGCAATTTGGCGCGTGGCTTGAAAACCATTCACGCCGGGCATGACCACATCCATCAGCACCATATCTGGCAATTCAGCTTGTGTCATGGTCACCCCATCAGCGCCATTGGATGCTTCTAGCACCTCAAAACCGTGTTTGGTCAGAATTTCACGAAACCGAAATGTTTCAGTTGGCGAATCGTCCACGATTAAGATACGTGTCATAGTCTTCCCCAATAAAAAAATTAAATAAAAAAATAGTTATGCTTTTGCTTTTACATGAGTGCGAATAGCACCTAATAATTCATCTTTACTAAATGGTTTTGTTAAATATTGATCTGAACCCACTACGCGACCTTTGGCTTGGTCAAATAAGCCGTCTTTACTTGAGAGCATAATCACAGGGATATTTTGAAAATGCTGTGAGTTTTTAATCAAAGCACAGGTTTGATAACCATCTAAACGTGGCATCATAATATCCACAAATACGATATCTGGATTTGATTCGGCAATTTTAGCTAACGCTTCAAAGCCATCTACCGCAGTCACGACATCGCAACCTTCACGTTGTAATAATGTTTCTGCAGTACGACGAATAGTCTTTGAATCATCAATGACCATTACTTTTAAATTTTGAAATTTTGCATCCATTTCATGACTCCTGCTCATTTTTAGACTGCACAGAATATGCTTTTTTACAAATTGTATGCATTTTTAACACACATTTACCTTGAGTTTCAACGAAGTAAATTTGAAAAAACTTGCATTTATATGACTTTATGACAACCTTATCACAAGCTCATAACAACAATATTATTTTTTTAAATCAGATATACGGTAAAATCTAAGTATATATAAATACACTTATATTATTTAGTTAAAAATGAGTAATTTAGTCAACTTTATTCAGGCAAGACCAGGATGATAAAATTAATACACCATCGCCATGCGAATCTAGGTTTAAAAACATTAAAAGTATTGCTATTGACTTTGAGCGCAGCATACAGCGGCAGCACTTTTTCCAATTCCATTAAGCCTGCATGGTATCGCTATTACGATCACCAAGGTATTGCCAATTTAAGTACTTCGGTGAGTCCCAACCATATTCGTTACGGCTATGAAGCACTTGATCGTAACATGCAAGTCATTCAACGCACCCGTGCTTTTAACAGCGAAAAAGCCAGCTCACATAGCACCAAAGCCAGTGCCTATAGCAAACAACGTGAAGCAGACCGGCGTTTAAAGCAGGCGTATGGCTCAAGTCGCGTCGCCTCGCAAAAACGCCAAGAAAATTTAACTCATCTAAGTAAACAAATTAAGTTGCAACAGCAGCAGCTACAACAATTACAAAAAGATCGCCTCGTATTTAAAAAGCAGGAGTTGCAATTTACCCAAAAAGGGCGTCCAGTGCCGGTAACTTTGCAAAACACACTGAACTACAATCAACAATATATTCAAAATGGTCAAAAACAATTGCAATCATTACAAATGCAATATCAGAAAAATCAAGCAGAATACGATAGAATCATTACGCGTTTAAAAGCACTCGAATAATTTTATCTTTAGCAGATTTAGGAATGATGCATGCGTCCTCATCGACTGACCTCAGCCTCACTTTTTCTATGGACCAGTTTAGCCTTAGGCTTGGTGGGGTGTTCTTCCGATGAGGCGCCCTCAATCCCCAAAAACGCTCCTCAAGTTGAACTCATTCAGGCTGACTTGGTTGACATTAAATATGGTCAAGCACGTCAGTCTACGCCTTTTAGTGGCAGCATTCGTGCTGTTCAACACAGTAGCGTACAAGCACAAGTCACCGCTACAGCCACGCAAGTTCATTTAGATGTAGGACAACAGGTCAAACAAGGTCAGGTTTTGGCGGTGCTGAGCAATCAAGATCATGCCGCACGCCTTGCGCAAGCGCAGGCTAATTTAGCCGCTACACAAGCCCAAGCCAATCAAGCAAAATTAATGATGCAACGTAAAAAGCGTCTTCTTGATCAAGGCTTTATTGCACAAGTTGAATATGAACAAAGTGTAGTGGATTATCAAGCCCAACAAGAAAACGTCTATGCCCAACAAGCCAATGTCGATATTGCGCAAAAAGCCAAACAAGATGGCGTGATTCGTAGTCCCATCACAGGGGTCATCACCAAACGTCAGCTTGAACTAGGTCAAACGGTAAGTGCCGGTCAAACTTTATTTGAAATTATTGATCCAAGCCGTTTAGAACTACATGGCAAAGTGCCGACCGAACAACAACAAGCCTTAACCGTTGGCAACGCGATTGAATACCGTATTCAAGGACAGCCGAACACTTACACGGCGACTTTAAGTCGAATTGCACCGCTGGCTGATGTCAATAATCGACAAATTGAGTTCTTTGCCAGCCTTGCACAAAATTTACCAAGTTTAAGTATTGGGGCTTTTGTAGAAGGTGAAATTGTGTTTGGGCAAGCCAGTGTCGGGCAACTCCTGCCTTTAGATGTGATTTACAACCTAGACGCTCAAGCGTATGTCTGGGTTATCCGTAACGGCAAAGTGGCAAAGGTCAATATTACGGTACTTGAGCAAAATCCCAACATTAATCAAGCCGTGGTCACAGGTTTGGGTGCCAATGACCGTATTAGTCGCGTGCGCTTTAGTGAGCAACAGATTAATCATGCTGTAAGCATCAGCCAATAACAGGATTTTTTCACATGTGGTTTACCCGAATTAGTGTTCAATATCCTGTCTTTACCATTATGATGATGCTGTGCTTGATGGTGTTAGGCTTGGCGTCTTGGCAGCGCATGAGCGTTGAAGAATTCCCCGATGTCGATTTTCCGTTTGTAGTGGTCTACACCAATTATGCAGGGGCTTCGCCTGAAGCAGTCGAATCTGAAATCACCAAAAAAATTGAAGATCAAATTAATACCATCTCTGGGGTCAAAAAAATCGTTTCGCAATCTAGCGAAGGATTATCCACCGTCATGGTGGAGTTTAATTTAGATACCTCATCCACCACTGCGGCACAAGACGTGCGCGATAAAGTTGCCGTGGTGAGTGCAGATTTTCGAGATGCAATTTCAGAACCGATTGTGGAGCGCTATGACCCGACTGCCAATGCAGTGATGTCAATTGTATTTGAATCGGAAAATCTTGCCTTACGTGATTTAAGCTCATATTTAGAGCAACGCATTGTGCCGCAACTGCGTACTGTGGCCGGTGTAGGATCGGTCAATTTATTGGGTGACGCCCAACGCCAAATTCGTATTGCGGTTGACCCTGTAAAAATGCAGGCCTTTGGGGTAGGTATTGATCAGGTGATGAATACCTTAAAATCTGAAAATATTGACTTACCCGGTGGTAATTTAAAGCAAGGCTCGCGTGAATTGGTGGTTGAAATTCAGTCTAAAGTGCTGTATCCGCAGGGCTTTGGCGATTTAATTGTGGCCAATAAAAATGGCGCACCCATTTACTTAAAGCAAGTGGCAGACATTAGCGATGGCCAAGCCGAAACCGATTCGGGGGCTTTTTTAAATGGTCAAGCTGCCGTAGCAGTTGATATTTTACGTAGTTCGGACTCCAATATTATTGCAGTGGTGGACAACACCTATAAAGTTTTAGACAAAATCCAAAGCCAATTACCGCAAGGCACCACTGCCAAAGTGGTGGTCGATTCATCAAAAAGTATTCGCGGTAGTATTGATAACGTGGTGCGTACCATTATTGAAGGTGCGATTTTAGCCATTTTGATTGTGTTACTGTTTTTAGGCTCATGGCGCTCGACCTTGATTACCGGTTTGACCTTACCGATTGCTTTATTGGGCACATTGACCTTTGTCTGGATGTTTGATTTTACCATCAATATGATGACCCTACTGGCTTTGTCGTTAAGTATTGGTCTATTGATTGATGATGCAATTGTCGTGCGTGAAAATATTGTGCGCCATGCCGACATGGGCAAAGACCATGTCACTGCGGCACTTGATGGCACGCAAGAAATTGGTTTGGCTGTACTTGCTACCACCTTAACTATTGTGGCGGTGTTTTTACCGGTTGCCTTTATGGGCGGTATTATTGGGCGCTTCTTTTACCAATTTGGCGTGACGGTGAGTATTGCGGTACTGATTTCTATGTTTGTCAGTTTTACCCTTGACCCAATGCTCTCGGCGCACTGGGCTGAAAAACCGAAAACTCAGCAACGCCCCAATGTCATGCAACGTTTTTTAGATGCAATTTCTAAACGTTTGGATGATTTAAGTTTAGTCTATGAAAAGCTGCTTAAACTTGCTTTACAGTTTCGTTTAATGACCGTGGTAGTTGCGATCGCCTCTTTATTTGGGGCTTTGGCACTGTCTAATATGATTGGTTCAGAATTTGTACCAGTACCTGATAAAGGCGAAATTCGGATTAAGTTTGAAACGCCAGTGGATGCAGCGATTGAATATTCAGAAGCCAAACTTAAACAAGTCGATGCCATTATTCGTGAACATCCTCAAGTGCTTAGCACCTACGGCGTGATCAATAGCGTAACCGATCGTGGTAAAAACCATGTCAGCTTACGGGTACGTGTCACACCACGCCAAGAGCGCAGCCAAAGCTTGACCGACTTAACCAACGAGTTCCGTCAGCGTTTGCAATCTGTGGCAGGGATTACCGTCACTTCTGTGGCTTCTGCCGATGAAACTGTGTCGGGTGGGCAAAAACCTGTCATGATTTCAATTCAAGGCCCCGAATTGGATGAATTACAAAAAATTTCTGATCGTTTTATGGCACAAATTGCACAAGTTGAAGGGATTGTTGATTTAGAGTCTTCCTTAAAAGAACCTAAACCGACTTTAAGTGTGCATATTCATCGTGTGCTTGCCAGTGATTTAGGTTTATCGGTCAATCAAATTGGTCATGCATTACGTCCATTATTAGCCGGTGATAACGTCACCACATGGGAAGATGCCCAAGGCGAAACCTATGATGTAAATGTGCGTTTAGCCGACAGCGAACGTCGTTTGCCGCAAGATTTACAAAACTTGTATTTAGGCTCCACCAAAACCGATGCCAATGGGCAGCCAATTTTAATTCCATTGGCAACAGTAGCCAGCATGCAACAAGATTTGGGTGCCTCGCAAATTAACCGACGTTATTTATCGCGTGAAGTGTTGGTCGAAGCCAATACCTCAGGCCGTCCTGCCGGTGATATTGGCGCTGATATTCAAGCTATTCAAGATCAATTTGATTTACCAAGCGGTTATAGCTTTGTCACACAAGGCTCCAATGCCGATATGGCAGAATCAGCAGGTTATGCAGTTACGGCAATTGTGCTGTCAATTGTGTTTATTTATATTGTGTTAGGCTCACAATTTAATAGTTTTATTCATCCGGCTGCGATTATGGCCTCCTTGCCATTGTCGTTAATTGGGGTATTTTTAGCGCTGTATTTACTCAACTCCACCCTAAATTTATTCTCGATTATTGGCATTATTATGCTGATGGGCTTGGTCACTAAAAATGCCATTTTACTGATCGACTTTATTAAAAAAGCCATGGATCGCGGCGTAGATCGTTACACTGCGATTGTAGATGCGGGTAAAACCCGTTTACGCCCTATTTTAATGACCACCTGTGCCATGGTCATGGGTATGGTGCCTTTGGCTTTAGGTTTAGGTGAAGGTGGCGAACAAAGTGCGCCCATGGCACATGCCGTGATTGGGGGCTTGATTACCTCAACCTTACTCACCCTTGTGGTGGTGCCGGTCATCTTTACCTATTTAGATGATTTTAAGAATTTGATGCAGCGTTTGAGCAGAAAAATTCTGTCCTAATACAAAAGCGCCGACATTCAACATGCCGGCGCTGTTTTTATTGTATAATTTTGTACTTATTACCCATCTTTGCTTAGGACATTTTCCATGCGCGCCAGTCGCTTTTTATTTGCAACGTTAAGAGAAACCCCAAATGATGCAGAAGTGATCTCGCATCAGTTAATGCTTCGTGCCGGTATGATCCGTAAATTGGCTTCTGGTTTATACAGCTGGTTACCCATGGGTGTTCGCGTCTTAAATAAAGTAGAAGCGATTGTCCGTGAAGAGATGGATCGTGCAGGTTCCCTACAAGTGCTTATGCCTGTGACTCAACCGGCGGCTTTATGGGAAGAATCAGGTCGTTATGTGCAATACGGTCCAGAGTTGTTACGTTTTAAAGACCGTCATAACAATGACTTTGTGCTTGGTCCAACGCACGAAGAAGTGATTACAGATCTTGCACGCAATGAGCTGAAAAGCTACAAGCAATTGCCAGCCAATTTCTACCAAGTACAAACTAAATTCCGTGATGAAATTCGTCCACGTTTTGGCGTCATGCGTTCGCGTGAATTTATCATGAAAGATGCTTATTCTTTCCATGCCGACCAAGCATCATTACAAGAAACTTACGACATTATGTATGACGCATACTGCCGTATCTTTACCCGTTTAGGCTTAGATTTCCGTCCAGTACAAGCCGATACAGGTTCAATTGGTGGTTCAGGTTCACACGAATTCCATGTGTTGGCATCTAGTGGTGAAGACGATATCGCGTTTTCTACTGAATCTGATTATGCCGCGAACGTGGAAATGGCCGAAGCGATTTTAGTGGGTGAACGCGCTGCACCCACCCAACAACTTCAATTGGTCGATACCCCAAATCAAAAAACCATTGCTGATGTATCAGCTTTCTTAGCTACTGAGCCTAAACATTCAGTTAAAGCCTTGTTGGTACAAGGGGTTGAGAATGAAGCCGGTGAAACACCTGTGGTGGCTTTATTCTTACGTGGTGACCACGAACTCAATGAAATTAAAGCCGAAAAACATCCTTTAATTGCCGCGCCAATTACCTTTGCAACAGAAGAGCAAATTGCAGCACTCGGTTTAACAGCAGGTTTTGTCGGTCCACAAGGTTTAGTTGAAAAAGGCTTAACTGTAATTGTTGATCGTGCTGCGTCGGTATTGTCTGACTTTGTGGCAGGCGCGAACATTGCCGACCAACATGCCACTGGCGTGAACTGGGAACGTGATGCACAATTTACTGAAGTGTATGACTTACGTAATGTGGTAGAAGGCGATCCATCTCCAGATGGTAAAGGCACGATTCAAATCAAACGTGGTATTGAAGTCGGTCATATCTTCCAATTGGGTCAAAAATACTCAGAAGCATTAGGCTGTAAAGTCTTAGGTAAAGATGGTAAGCCATTTGTCGTGACCATGGGTTGCTACGGTATTGGTGTGACCCGTGTGGTAGCTTCTGCCATTGAGCAAAATTTTGATGAAAAAGGTATTATTTGGCCAGCAGCAATTGCGCCATTTGATGTTGCAATTGTGCCAATGAACGCGCATAAATCACCACGTACTCTGCAAGCAGCCGAAAGCCTATATGCTGAATTACAAGCAGCTGGTTTTGATGTATTGTTAGATGACCGTGATGAACGTCCGGGGGTTAAATTCTCTGACTTAGAAATTAATGGTATTCCTCACCGTATTGTGATTGGTGAAAAAGGTTTAGACGCGGGTACTTTTGAATATAAAGGTCGCCGTGATGCTGAATCAGTAAACTTAAGCAAAGAAGAATTATTGGCTAAAATTGCCAAATAATTTTTAAGCTGCAGATAAAAAAATCCTGCGCTGGTCGCAGGATTTTTTTATATATTGCGCTATAAAAAGCCCAAAGCTGACTTTGGGCTTTTTTGATGACTTAAAAAATACGATTTTGGTTTTTCTCAGCTTTTGGCAATGCTTGAGCAATTTTTTCAGCGATTGCAATATAGCTTGCTGCTGCAGCATCTTCTGCTAAGACAGAAGGTTTACCGGCATCGGCATTTTCACGAATTTGTGCATTGAGCGGTAAACGACCTAACAATGGAATATCATATTGTTCAGAGAGTTTATCACCACCACCTGTACCAAAAATTTGTTCTTCATGACCGCAATTTGAGCACACATGCGTCGACATATTTTCAATCACGCCCATAATTGGAATCTGTACGCGGTTAAATAATTCAATCCCTTTGGTGGCATCCATGAGTGCTACGTTTTGTGGTGTAGTGACAATCACCGCACCTGTGACAGGAATGCGCTGCGCAAGGGTGAGTTGAATATCGCCTGTACCCGGTGGCATATCAATCATTAATACATCTAAATCTGGCCACAGGGTTTGATTAAACAGCTGCATCAATGCGCCTGTGGCTTTTGGACCACGCCATGCCACAGGAGTATTATGATCACCAGTTAAATGCCCAATTGAAAGTACCGCCATGCCATAAGCATCAATTGGCACAAACTGTTCTGCTTCAATCATTGGCGTACGGCCGGCATTGCCCAACATGGTTGGAATACTTGGACCATAAATATCGGCATCTAACACGCCTACTTTTAAACCCATTTTTTGTAAGGCTAAAGCAAGGTTGACTGTTGTAGTGGATTTACCAACCCCACCTTTGCCTGAAGACACCAAAATCACATGTTGAATACGTGGATGCTTTGGCACATCGCGTTGTTGAGGCGCTGCTTTTTGAATGGGCGCTTCTTGTTGCTGCGGCTGATAGTTGGCATTGGCTTGTGCCACTGCATCGGGTGCTGAGGCATCTACTACAGGTGGTAAAGTGTTTTTTGTTGCTTCAGGTTTTTTGCTTGAACAGCTTTCGCCATCGCTATGCTTATGCCCACAGCCACCTTGGGTATGACCTGTTTTTTGCTGAACCACATGCATGTTTAATTCTTTAATGCCACACTTTTCTAAAGCATCTGCCAATTCATCATGAATTTGTTGCAATTGCTCAGCTTCGTTTGGAAAAGTGTTGATGCTAATTTGTAGCACTTGGCCTTGCACGTTAATTTGAGTAATACGGTCTTTTAAAGCGTGATTCGAGTTAGGTAATACATAACTTTGTAACACGCGTTGGACTTCTTCTTCCTTCACCTCTAAAGCGGGTGAAAATACTGATTTAAGCGAAGAAAGCCACGACATATATCTACTCCAAAATGCATTTCTCGATCGAATGGCGTAGTTTAGCGGTTATTTGAGCAGAGGTTAAGCCGCTTTAATTTAATTGCACACTTTTGTTTGCTACAAACAAAAAAGATTGCCGTTTGGCAATCTTTTTTAGGTTTAACGATGCTATTGCTCGTCATCCTTTTGCTGTGTGTTTTTGTCATGCTTGACATCGTGTAGCTTATGTTCGGCTTTGAGCTTAGCATCTTGAGCTTTATGCTTTAAATCATCGGCCAACTGTTCACCTTTAACTAAAGCTTCTTTAGCTTTAAGCTTTAAACCATCGGCCAACTCATGTGCTTTATGTTTAAGATCGTCAATTTTACTCATTTTTTACACCTTTTTATACGTGGGCTTTAAATAAGTTATAACGCTTTTTTTAGGTGCTCCATATCAAAAACTGCAATTTGCAACACAGCCCATACATAAAACAGCATGTTATTTGTTGATCTAGTATGTTCTCAATCATGGCTTAGGTTGGACATAACCAAGGCTGCTTGAGATAACGTGCTTGTGTATTTTGAAAAAAAATTCAGCATTTAAATTGAGCTTAAATGCTGAAGGATATTTAACGAATACTGCGCATAAAACTGGTCACACTAAACAACCATAACAACAAGATAAAGCTACGTGCTTGGGTAAAGTGCGCGACATCAGTGCCATGTAAAATATTATGACGGGTCATGCTTACATTTGAACTTGAATCCATTTTATAAGCGGCAAGCTCGGCAAAATAAGCATTCATTTCTGTAGCAATTTTAGCTTTGTGCCACAAGCTTTTAATTTCATTACCTTTTAAGCCCGGTACAATTTTATACACATCTAAAAACTTGGTGTCTTTTTGGCTTAAAAAGCCTTGTGCCAATAATACGTCGGTGAGTAAGCCTTCTAACTGTGCATATAACAGCGGCACGCACCCTGCATAAAAGCCGAGCTTGTACATCTGTAATGCTTGTTCAATCACCGCACGGCGTGCATGACTATTGGCATTTTGACTTAAATCATCAAAGGCTTTAAACAACTCATCTTTAAAAAATGTGTCATTCACTACATCCAATAAATTAAAGTCATTTACATCTTCAGTTTGGTTAATTAACTGCCAAAAATGTACTAAATTTAAAGCATCATTGGCAATTTTGGCATCTTCAGGTTGATTCAGCTCATCTGCCAAGACTTGGAAATAAGCATCTTGAGCAGCAAGATCGGTTAAGGTTTTAATGAGTAGCGTATGCTCATCAGCCGAAATATCTTCAAGATAAATTTCTGCATCTTTTAAAATCTGACTACCCAATTTTTTTTGACTTGCCGCATTCTGCTTAATACGGGTGACAGGTTGGTCATCTTCGTAGTCGTCATACATGAAGAACTATCCTAAAAGTTAATTCCTTATATTGTATTATAGAATAACATTCTATTTTGGCTTAATACCTCGTCTTATCTCTTCAGCATGTTGGTGAGCTTTTAATAATGCGTCATCTCTCGCATTCTTCTCATTCGCTAATCTCATTTTTTCATCTAAACGATCTAATAAAGGATCACATACTCGACTTAAATTATTTGTGAGCTCATCTCTGTAAGTATCAAATCTAATACCTGTATATTCAGACTCTTCATATGAATAACAATCATCTTCTTCGTTTTCTATTTCATGCTCTTCACATTCTAATTCATGAAAAAACTGTCTTTCATAATGATTCTTTTCTTCTTCTGAAAGAGTATTAAAATGATTCCATAAAGATTCAATTCGATAGCTATGTAGTGAGCAATAACCAATATTTTTTCTATTTACTTTAGATAGATATAAAGTATCTAAATAAATATGACAATCTGCCATTTTGCACTTTTGTGCATTCTTAGGAAGTCCACAGTCTTGATGAAATCCTAAAGTTACTAGTTTGCCCTTCATAATGGTTTGAAATTGGAGTAAATGATTTTCTCTAGTACGAATTTTACAGTTTTCGGCATTACATACAAAACGACTATCACTGTAGTACATATTTCACCCTATATTTTTTGTTTTTAATTTATCAATTATCTACTATTTACTCTATCAATTTTTAAGATTTCACCAAAAGCCTTATGCAACTTTGGCTTATCTCAGGTAAAATCATGCACCTTACATAATATACGAATGAGAGAGTCATATCCGTGCGTAATATCCTAGTCACCAATGCCCTTCCTTACGCCAATGGCCCGATCCATATGGGTCACTTACTTGGTTATATCCAAGCAGATATTTGGGTTCGTGCGATGCGTGCAATGGGTCATAACGTGACTTATGTATGTGCAGACGACGCTCACGGTACAGCAATTATGCTGCGTGCCGAAGCCAACGGCATTAGCCCAGAACAGCAAATTGCCAATGTACAAGCCGAACACGAACGCGATTTTGCCGGCTTTAAAGTGGATTTTGACCACTACGACTCGACCAACAGCGCCGAAAACCAAGCGCGTGCTTCAGAAATTTATATCAAAAACCGTGATGGCGGCAACATTGCTGTACGTCCTGTTAAACAATTGTTTGACCCTGAAAAAGGCATGTTCTTATCAGATCGTTTTATTAAAGGCACTTGCCCAAAATGTAAAGCCGAAGATCAATACGGTGACTCATGCGAAGTGTGTGGTACAACGTACAATGCAACCGAATTGCTTGATGCAAAATCGACCTTAAGCGGCGCCACACCGATTGAAAAATCATCTGATCATTACTTCTTTAAATTACCAAATTTCTCACAATACCTACAAAAATGGACACGTGACGAAGGTCGCTTACCGGTATCAATTGCTAATAAACTAGATGAATGGTTTGAAGCAGGTTTATCAGATTGGGATATTTCTCGTGATGCGCCTTACTTTGGTTTTGAAATTCCAGATGCGCCAAACAAATACTTCTACGTATGGGTAGACGCGCCAATTGGTTATATGTCGAGCTTTGAAAACTACATCAAGACCAAACGTCCTGATTTAAGCTTTGATGATTATTGGAAAAAAGACTCTCAAAATGAGGTGTATCACTTCATTGGTAAAGACATCGTGTATTTCCATGCACTTTTTTGGCCTGCAATGCTTGAAGGTGCCAACTACCGTACGCCATCTGGCTTATTCGTAAATGGTTTCTTGACTGTAAATGGTCAAAAAATGTCTAAATCACGTGGTACGTTTATTAAAGCAGAAACCTATTTAGAGCATTTAAACCCTGAATATTTACGTTATTACTTTGCATCTAAACTGTCTGACAAAGTTGAAGATTCTGACTTAAATCTTGATGATTTTGTACAGAAAGTCAACTCTGACTTGGTCGGTAAAGTGGTCAACATTGCTAGCCGTTGTGCCAAATTTATTAACACTAAGTTTGACAACAAGTTAAGCGCGACGTGTGCGGAACCAGAATTGGTTCAAAGCTTTATTGATGCAGGCACCTCAATTGCTGCGCAATATGAAGCGCGTGAATTCTCGGCTGCAATCCGTGAAATCATGGCACTTGCCGACAAAGCGAATCAATATATTGATGAGAAAAAACCTTGGGCACTGGCTAAAATTGAAGGCGAAGAACAACAAGTGCATGACGTATGTTCTGTAGGCATTAACTTATTCCGTCAATTGGCGGTTTACTTAGCGCCTGTACTGCCTACATTGGCAGATCAAGTTCAAGCGTTCTTACAATTAGATACCTTTGATTTTGCTTCGCGTGAAACAATTCTTGTGGGTCATGAAATTGCATTGTTCCAACCACTTATGCAACGTGTTGATCCAAAAGCTGTGGCTGCAATGGTCGATGCATCTAAAGATTCTTTAGCAGCTCCTGCTGAAGCACCAAAAACTGAAAAGAAAAAAGAGAAAAAGGTAGCTGAAAAGAAACCTGAACCTAAAGTCGGCGAAGCTGAAATTATTGGCATCGAAGACTTTATAAAAGTTGATTTACGTGTAGCTGAAGTTTTAGAAGCCGCAACGGTTGAAGGTTCTGACAAGCTTCTTCAATTGACTTTAAATGTAGGTGAAGCTGAGCCACGTAATGTATTTAGCGGTATTCGTGAGTTCTATGAGCCTCAAGACCTTAAAGGCAAATTGGTGGTGATGGTGGCAAACCTTGCACCACGTAAGATGCGTTTTGGTATTTCTAACGGGATGGTGTTAGCTGCGGGTAATGGCGAAGGTGTTTGGGTGATTTCACCTGAAATGGGTGCTAAACCGGGTGATAAAGTGTCTTGATATTAAGTAATTAAGTTAAAAAATCCGCCATAGATTGGCGGATTTTTTAGTTCACTGCTTTTTCTTTAATTTCTACTATTTTTGGTAAAATATATAAATTAATTTTGGCTCTAAGAATTTTATCCGCTGAAGGTAGAATACTAGTTTTAATATGATTTTCAACACTATCGAGCCAGCTCTTTTCTTCAATATACATATTGAATGAACCTTGGGTTGAATAACGTATATTAAGTCCATTAAGAATGTGATTAGAATTATTTCGAATTATATTACATAACTTTGATGCAAATATATTGGTATCAATTTCTTTTAAAATAGGAAAATTATAATAGAGATTTTCCTCACTATTATTAAGAATAATACGTTGTGCGAAAAGCCATGCATCACTTTCCATCAAACTTAATAATTCTTTTACTCGTTCTGAATTTTTTTCTCTATATTTTTCCTCATAGGACTTTACAATTTCACTCATGAATTGCTTAAAATGAGGTATATCTGTTGCATAAAAACCATATTGTCCTGAATGTTCTCTAAAACTTGAATCCTCAATTTTTCTTATTTTTTCATTCACATTAAAAAGTTCTTTAGATTTACTAATAGCAAGAGGTAACAAACTCTCTATGTTAAAATGAATAAGGTTATGCTCTTTAAAATAAATGAGCATGCTTATTGTATGTAAGATATCTGTAATATGAGTATATAAGCCATCGTCAATTTCTTTTTTTGCTTTATTTACAAGGATATCAAATTCTATTTCATTTAAGTCCCAGAAATCCATCAACTGTAGCCAAGTTGGTTTCTCTTGCTTAAAACGAAAATATACTTCGTATAATTCTTCACTTACTTTTTTTTCATCTAAAATATTTTGATTTAAAATCTCATTCCAATTTTTTTGTGAAAATATAAAATCACTTAATGAACAATTATATTTATTCATAAAAATTTTAGAATCAACGCTTGTAATACCACGAAATAGTTCTAATACTGTAGTTTCAGCATCTGTCTTTTTTTCCTCATCTAATTTTTCGTCTTTTTTAAATTCTAAAATTTCTTTATCAAAATACCCCTTTTTATTCTCTAAGGAAAGAATCAAAAAAGCCTTTAAAACTCTCTGAAAAATTTCAGAATCAAAAGTACCCTTGTATTCAAAATAAGCCTTCTTATAAAATCTTTCAAAGTCAAAAATTGTCTGCTTAAATGATCTTAAATTTTTATAGCCCACTTGGTTAAAAGTTTGCTTTATTAGTTCAAAATTTGAATTGAGCAGATTTTTTAATTCTTCCTTTTTAACGTCATGCAGAATACTTTTAATTGCTAAATCCTGATCTTCTATATAATAAAAAGTTGCGCCAACGAGTTTTTCTTTCTTTTTAGAATAATCAACATTGTTTGTAATTTCTTCTTCATTCGACACAATAAGTGTCTTAATTCCTTCCTGCTCCACGAAATAGTTAAGCTGTCATTAAAAAGTAAACATGTATTCTTTTCCGAATTGGTTTGATACTCTCTCCACCCATTGCTCTATTTT
>NZ_CANQLZ010000039.1 GCF_947624825.1 uncultured Acinetobacter sp. | reverse complement strand
CATTAAATCTAGTTAAATTTTCATATTTCATGGGACTAGTATAAACAATTTTTTACTTTCGCAAGAGGTCTATTGTTAAAAGTATTTTAAATGAAAATAAAAACGCAGCTTAAGCTGCGTTTTTTTATGAGTTTGGCAAAAGACTATTTGATTTTAGGCAATTTTTTAAGCCATGGTTTGGGTAATTTATCCATCGCCATACCATACATGGCTGCAAAAGGCAGGGCAGTACGGGCTAAATAAGCTGTGCGCCATAAACCACCATGATTGGCTCCCGACATCATTAATTCTAAAGGATGTTGTAATGGCGTGGTCGGTTGTGCCACCGATTGCGGATTACGTAAATCATGAATCCACAGCGCAGCCATTAAAGCATTGGTGGTTTCGGGTGCAAAAGCTTCAACATCAAATAAACTTGCTCCATCAAAAGCAGCTTTTAACAATGGATTTTTGACCACCGATTGTGTCGTGGTTGACGGCGCAATATTAATACTCACCACCTGACCTTGACTGCGTGCCAAGGTGGCACGCCATTGCTGTAAACGCTTGGCTAATGCATAGTTAGGCCCTTGTTCAATCACCAAGCAATCACTTATGCCATAAGCTTGACCATTGTTAGATGGTATCAATTGATGATTATTGGCTTTAAATAAGTATTGGCGCGTCAGTACAGACATGGCTTTACTTAATTTTTGTTGTAACTTTGAACGCTCGTTAAACTTATCTTTAGAAGCACGAATCACCTCAGGCGGTACTGCATATACATCGGTGGGTGTACACATAAACATTAAACTGGTCTTGGCTTTGGCTTGACTGACCGCATGCATAATGCTGTCCATGGCCATGGCGACCCGAACATGTTTTTCCCCATCTAAATAAGCAATTGCGGCTAAATCTAAGTCGTTTGGATTTTCACTCAGCCACTGCACAATTTCAGGAATCTCGGTGAGTAAATTGGCACCCAAATGATCTGTAATATCCGCGGCATCAGGTGAAATTTCAATATGGCTTGGGGCATATAATGTTGCATTACCTGACTGAATGGTTTGGACAATACGTTGCCATACTTTAGGATGAGGTAAATCCAAGGCCACAATATTGGCCTTCCATTGTGCAAGCCATGTTAATGGACCTGCCTCAGAACCTGCACCAAACAACACCATGGTACGGTCGGATAAATCAAACCATTCTGGGTGCGCCACACACAGACGCATGGCATCGGCATGGCTAGGTTCAATAATGCCTGTATCTTGCCACACTTGCAGTTGAGCCAACAAAGCATCGCCTTGTAAATGCTGACCTTGATAGGGTACAGACCATGTTGGGGCTTGCGTGCTTTGACCACGGATTTCAACGCTATGCAACACTTGAGCATTGAGCTTACCCGCATCTTTTAAGCTATAGCGTTCGCCGTGACGGTAAAAATCAAGGCTATTGCTGGCCTTTTGTAAGCCTTGTTGGGCAATGGTTATTGCATGTTCAGGTTGGGTAATGGCGGCTTTGACCAAAGCTTTAAAGTAGTATGGATAGTGCTTGCGCCAATTTTCTTCTGCCAATACAGCCATTGAGGTCTTATTGTCGACCAAAGATAAGGCTTCAGCAATAATCTCTTTGCCCACTTTTGAGCTGCTTGGTTTTTGCGATTTGGGGTCAAGCGGAAACTGTAGACCATCTAAGGCATGTGACATAAAAAATCTCGTTATCTTGAATGCAAATTGCTGTGATGTGCCTAAGTAAAGGCAGATATTATGATTTTGATTGTAGTGAAAAAAGTGGGCTGCTGCGACAAATGCCTGCTGTATTTAGTCAGAAAACTGTAATCATCAAATTACATAGCAGCGATGCTTCACATATAAAAAAGGCAGCGCTTTAGGTCTGCCTTAAACAGAATTAAAAAAATGGAATTTGGCTGAGTTTTCTTAAAAAATGCCCTAAAAGACGTGGCTCAATCGCAATGGTCATGACAATACCATACGCGGCGCCCCATAAATGCGCGCTATGATTGACGTTAGAATTGCCACGCTTACCTGACCAAATACTATAAGCCACATACAGCACCGCAAAAACAATGGCAGGCACTGGAATAAAGAACACAAAAATCAGTTTCCAAGGTTCAAATAAAATATAGGCAAATAACACGGCCGATACTGCACCTGAGGCACCAAGACTGGCCCAACGATGGTCATTTTTATGTTTTAAATAACTAGGAATGATGGCTGCAATTAAACCGCCTAAATAAAACAACACAAAGCCTAAATCATAGACATATTGGCGATAAAATTGCTCAATGATGGACCCAAAGAAAAAAAAGGTAATCATATTAAACAATAAATGTGTTCCATCGGCATGCACAAAGCCATGCGTGATAAAACGATCATACTGACCGCGCTGCATGGCAGGTGGCCAAAAAATCAAACGATTCATGACATTTTGCCGAGACAGCGCCAGTAATGAGATCACCACAGTGATTAAAATTAAGCTGACGGTATGGTTAAACGGTAAATCCAACATAAAAGAGCAGCACAACTTAGACGATTTAACTCACATCTTGCCATTAAAACAGCAAATTGCGCTACTGTTGAGAATAAATCCGACAATTTTGGTTGAATTTTTTTAATTGCACCGCATCTTCAGTTAAAATGACCGCTTCAGCTTGAGGAAAGATTGTTATGTCGACTGAGAACAGCAGCACAGTAAATGCAGAAGAAATTCCAAACCTGTTAATTACACCTTCTGCACAAGAATACCTACGTGATTTATTGGAAAAACAAAACACGCCAGGTATTGGTGTACGCGTTTTTGTTGAGAACCCAGGAACACCACGTGCTGAATGTTGTATGGCATATAGCGCACCTGACGAAGTGGTTGCCACTGATTACGTGCAACAGTACCCAGATTTTCCAGCTTACGTAGATGCACCATCAATTCCGTATTTATTAGATGCGGTGATTGATTACAACAAAGACCGTTTTGGTGGTCAGTTAACCTTCCGTGCACCCAACTCAAAAGTGCCACGTGTGGGTCCTGATGCATCAGTAGAAGAGCGTATTACTTACGTTTTACAATCTGAAATTAATCCAGGTTTAGCCGGTCACGGCGGTAACTGTGCATTGGTAGAAGTGGTTGAAGACCCAGAGCATGGTTTAACCGCAGTGCTTAAATTTGGCGGTGGTTGCCAAGGATGTTCAGCAATTGATGTGACATTAAAGCAAGGTGTTGAAGTGACACTGCGTCAACATGTTCCTGAATTACAACGTGTTATTGATCAAACAGACCATACCCAATCTGAAGGCGCTTACATGAAGTAATGTCATGCTGTAGTGTTTAGATTTAAAAATAGCCCCATTTGGGGGCTATTTTTTTGCTTATTTCTCTAAAAAATAATGATAATAATTATCAAAATCAATTGAAAATAGATTCTCATTTGTTACAATGCGCAACAATTTCAACATTATGTCTTCATTAAATTAGGGGGTTATCAGGTATGAATAAACCATTATTCAAGTCAAGCTTGGCTTTTGCTGTAATGTCAGCAATGGGTGTTTCGGTGCAGGCACAAGACAATAACACAGCACAACCTGTACAACTTGACACCATTGTGGTGACCACCGCTGGGGGATATGAACAAAATATTGCAGATGCAGCAGCCACCATTTCAGTCATTACTGCCGAAGAATTAGAAAAAAAATCTTATAGTGATGTCACCGATGCTTTAAAAAATGTACCGGGGGTGTTTGTTCAAGGTGGTGGTACCAATCAAACCATTTCTATTCGCGGGATGGGTTCTGCTTATACCTTATTTTTGATTGATGGTAAGCCCATGAATGATGGCAGCTTACTCACCACCAATGGTGGGGTACAAGGTGCATCGGTGAATTTCTTACCCCCCATTGAAGCCATTGAGCGCATTGAAGTGATTCGTGGTCCATCATCATCATTGTATGGTTCAGATGCCATGGGTGGAGTGATTAATATTATTACCAAAAAACATCAAGACAAAGTCACCGCAAGTGTACGTACTGAATATATCAAGGCAGATCAATCCAATAAGGTCAATAATGATGCCACCAATACCAGTGTGTATGTCACCGCACCTTTAATTAAAAACTTACTGTCTTTACAAGTCACAGGTGGTTTACAAACCATTGACGAGAGTTCATTACAAAAAAATACCTCTGAAACAGGCGAAAGTGAACCTGACTTTAATAAAAAAAATATCAGCACCAAACTTGTATTGACCCCAAATGAAAACAACACCATTACTGCTGAACATTCTTTTACTCAGCAACAACGGACTCATAATCCAGGGCGTAGTTATACTCAATATGTCTCTGCAACAGGAGAGCGTGTAAATATTGAGGGTAAGGACTACATTGCTGCAGGTGACAATTATTATCCCGCCTATGACACAGGTCGCAGCAATGACAAAGGCGCAATTTATCAGTCTGATCTTGTTCCAAATACACGTTCTTATTCTGAGTTAGAAAAAAATCGTTTTAGTGTGTCGCATGAAGGCGATTATGAAAATTTAAAACTCACGTCGTATATTCAATTTGACCAAGATGAAAATAATTCAATTGGTGGACGTTCAATTACGTTAAGTAATAATGATACGCCTAACGATACATCTGATGATGTTGTTGTAAATAACCCGGGTGGGATTTTATTTGAAACATTAACGGCCAATACCCAAGGAACCTACTTCTTTGACGACCACGCCTTAACCTTAGGCGCTACCTATAAACAAGAAAACTTAGAAGATGGTACTACCAACCAAAAAGTAGATATGGCAGGCAAAGTCACCAAAATGGATCGTTACCAATGGTCGTTATTTGCTGAAGATACGTGGAATGTCACCGATAAATTGGCTTTAACGCTCAGCGGTCGTTTTGATGAAAATGAATTTTTTGGCGATAACTTTAGTCCTAAAGCCTATGCAGTATATAAAGCCAATGACAATTTTACTTTAAAGGGTGGGGTGATCTCAGGCTATAAAGCACCAAGTTTACGTAATTCATCACCGCAATATATGCTCAACTCAATGGGTGGAGCGATTTTACCTAACCCAGATTTAAAACCTGAAACCAGTTTAACTTATGAAACAGGCTTTGCTTTTGAGAATCGTGATTTAGGTTTATTGGCCAGTTTAATGGTCTATCAAACTGACTTTAACGACAAAATTACTCGCTCTGCTCGTGTAGCGGGAAGTCGTGCACCGGTAGATGTCAATGGCGATGCCATTACCAGTGGTCCTGAGTATGATCAGTTTTTAGCGTTTTATAAAGACAATCCTGATTTACCCATCAGTAGCACAGGGTATACCTTTAACTACAATGTCGATGAAGCGCAGATTCGTGGTTTAGAGTTGACCACAGACTATTATGTAACGGACTATTTAAAGTATCGTCATTCTTATACCTACACCAACAGTGAACAAAAAACTGGCGCCAATAAAGGCAAGCCACTCAATGATTTGCCTAAACATATGTTTAATGCAGGTTTAGATTGGGATATTAATGACCAGTGGTTATTGTGGACGCAACTGAATTATCGCGGTAAAACGGTAGGCAATAATCAAACACCTGAATATACCTTTATTGATGTAGGCGCAGTCTATAACTACAGCGATGACCTCAAATTTTCAACCGGTATTTATAACCTACAAAATAAAAATGTCTTAGAAGATGGCAATTCTTGGGTGTTAGATGGCCGACGTATGAGTTTTGCAATGAACTTAAAGTTCTAACAGCAATGGGGCTTTAAGCCCCATGATTTTTTATGTGAGGGACGGCTTAAATCATGTCAATGCACAAAAAAGATGGTTATGTGATTGAAGCCATCTATCCACGGTTTTTTTATCAAGAAATGACACCTGTATGGTTAAGCACGGTGGTGAACTTTTTAGGTTTTATAGCCCCAAATGCTAAACAAAACTTTAACTATTTAGAACTCGGTTGTGCCAGCGGTAGTAACTTGTTGATCTGTGCTGCCAATTATCCGCAAAGCACTTTTGTGGGCATTGATTTTAATGCTGCACATATTGAGTCAGCCAAAGCCGCAGCAGATGCGCTTGGGCTTGGTAATATTGAGTTTATACATGCCGATTTTGCCCACTTTTTAGCAAGCAATACCCAGCAGTTTGACTATATTGTGCAGCATGGCACTTATAGTTGGGTTGCAGCAACACAACAACAGCAAATTTTAAGCATTGTAAAAGCGGCGTTAAAACCTCAAGGGATTTTTTATTTGCACTATATGTGCTATCCCGGTTCAGGGCAGTTAAGTAGTATTCAAAAATTATGTCATTTGGTTGATCAAGCCGAGCCTCCAACCAGTACGCAAAGTTTAGCCAAAGCCAAAGCGTTATGTATGGATCTACATCAAGCCGGCGCGTTTATGCAACATCCCAATATTGATGCTGCTTTAGCCACCTTACAACACAGTGAAGCTTATTTGGCACATGAGTTTTTAACTGATCATTGGCAACCCTTATATAGTGTGGATGTGCATCAGCAGGTCTATCAACAAGCAGGCTTAGCCTATGTAGGGAGTGCAAATCCTTGTGATAATTTAGACAGTATTAGTATTCCACAGCGCCTGCAAGCGACCATACACACCACCCAAGCACCTGCTTTAAAAGAATATCTCAAAGATTTAGCCCGTGATGCCAAACAACGCCTAGATCTATTTCAACCGCAACCACAGGCATACCCAAGCCAGCAGCATTTAGAGCAGCTGAGTCAAACTTATTTTAAGCTTTTACCGCATGCACCAAGTGAGGGCGTACGCTATTTTCAAACCCCAATTGGGCAGATTCAAGCCAATCAAACCCTCATGCACAAAATCTTTGCGGCCTTAGCGCAACGAGCACATTGTTTTGGCGAATTATTGCAATGGCCTGAATTTGCAGCGCAGCCACTATTTTTAATTGAAACTTTATTTTTGCTGATGAATGCACAATATATACATCCGTATTTAGATGACATGGCACATAGTGTACAGCTTAACAAGCTGGAACATTTTTTAGCCCAACATGGCTTGAGCTTAAAAATTGTGCCTGAGTGCGGTACAGCAATCAGCACGCAATTTAAAACCCTGTAAAAACAGGGTTATTGTTAAAGCTGCAACAAGGCCTTGGTGCTTTCAGCATAGTAAAATTCACGCAATAGCATACGGCTACGCTCACGCAAATAACCCGAACTTATCATGTTTTGTACAATAGGATTAAGTAAAGCACTGAGTTCTCGAGCAACCAAATCTTCTGTAATATTTAAATCACGTAATAGCGCATCAAAAGTATGCGCTTGATTGCGGCTATACCATGTATGTAAACCATCATGTAATTGTTGGGCTAAATACTCACTTTGACGCATGTGCTCCCAAATGTCGTGTCCTAAGCCTACGGTTTTAGGTAAATCTTGAATCTCAATATAATCGCGTAACACGCTTAAAGGCTTGGTTTTAATTTTATGCCAAAGTTCGGCTTGAAAGTGATAAAGCTTATCATCGTCAAAACGTTGATTGAGTACATGTTCACTCATTTGACTCAGCTTTAAAATGTTGCGCTGTAAATACTGCTGAATGGTGTTCTCTAAGTCTTGATCGGTCACACTTTCTAACACCGAGCGACCCATTTTCATAAATTGCGAAACACCCGGTACATGCTTAACCATTGAATTATCTAAATAATCTTGAATGGCGTGTTGGATCAATTGACTTAGCATGGCAGAAAAAGCTTGGTTATTCACCACAGTTTTAATCAAACGCTCACGATGCCCACGTTTACTGGCTACATATTGTGCCAATTGATCTACAGTGAGAACAGAGATTAAATCTTGAATCTGGGTTTTGTCGTTGCTTGGATGAATTAAGAAAAACTGAAGATGCTCGGCAATTTGCGCAATGAAATGCGTAGACGTGGGCGTCTGAAGCAGTTGTTTTTGTAACAATTGATGCAGCTCTTGAAATGACCATAAATCAGCGAGACGTTGTTTTCTAAACCATTGATAAAAATTTAAAAACTCAGCTTCAATGTGTGAAGGTTGAGTAAAGTGTTGATCTAAAAAAGCCAATTGAGCATCAATGAGTTGCTCAAGCAATGGATGGGTGTACATACCGTCTCTACAACCAATTTAAAGTGGCTTAAGAATGACAGTACATAGCATGTGTTTCAATAGCTTATGCTGCCACTTGGCAACAAAGCGGCCAATAGATGCCAATCTTTTTAGCTTAAAAAAACAATAATATTAGCACTAAAAATAGCGTTAAAATTCAAATATTCTTTATATTTGAAACCATTATTTTTAATATTTATGATTTTGTAACAAATTATATAAAAACTAAACAGCTAATCACTTTGGCAAGTGACATTCAAAATTCATGCGTTTACACTTAGCTCAAATTCAACATTGGTGGTAGAAAATGCTTACAGCAGAAGAAGCTCTAGAACGTTTAAAAAAGGGCAATCAGCGTTTTGTTCATGGTGAAACCAACCATCAAAAATTACTGACTCACCAACAACGTGCTCAAATGGCTGAAAGCCAATCGCCATTTGCGATTATTTTGGGCTGTTCAGATTCACGTGTACCTGCTGAAATGGTGTTTGACCAAGGTTTAGGTGATTTATTTGTGATTCGTGTTGCAGGTAACATTGTTGCACCATCGCAAGTGGGTAGTGTGGAATTTGCAGCCGATAGTTTTGGTTGTCCATTGGTGGTGGTATTGGGTCATAGTCATTGTGGCGCGATTCACTCCACCATTGAAGCACTGCAAAATCCAGATCAACCTTCATCGGCCAATGTAATGTCGATTGTTAATCGTGTGCGCCCTTCAGTTGAAATATTAATGCAAACTGAACTCAAAGATGATTTAGAAAAATTATCTTGTCATGCAGTACGTGCCAATGTATTTGGTTCTGTTAATCAATTGCGTCATGGTTCGGCTGTCATTGAAAACTTAATCGCTCAAGCTAAGTTTAAAGTGGTAGGTGCTGAATATTCTTTAGAAACAGGTGAAGTTACGTTCTTTGATTTCTAAGTATTTAAAAATGCGTAAAAAAGCCAGACACAATGTCTGGCTTTTTTTTATAAGGCTTTTTGAATATATGGATAAGCATGCTTGAGCAAAATTGGTTGTGCTTTAGCATTAGGATGCACCAAATCATTTTGCATGAGGGTCTTATTGCCTGCTACATTTTCTAAGAAAAATGGCATCAGGGGTACTTTATACTGCGTACTCACCAGCTTGTAATTGTTTGCAAAGGCTTTGGTATAAGCTTGACCATAATTGGGTGGAATTTTCATGCCCAACAGGATCACTTTGGCTTTAGATTGCTGACTTTTTTGCACCAATTGCTTGAGGTTGCTTTGAATGTTTTGTGGCGGCTGACCGCGTAAGCCATCATTACCCCCCAATTCAATCACCACCACATCGGGTTTATGCGTGTTCAGCAGTTTAGGTAAACGCGCCAAAGCACCACTGGTGGTTTCACCACTGACACTGGCATTGACCACTTTATGTTGTTTCGGATACTGTTGATTAAGGCGTTGTTGTAACAAATGCACCCAACCTTGTTCGGGGCGCATGCCGTAAGCGGCACTGATACTATCACCCACCACCATAATGGTTTTGGCTTCGGCTACGCTGATACTGCATAAGCCTGCTGCCAAGAGCATGATATTTAGCTTGTTTTGCATAATAGGGACTATATGACTTCGTTACACCGTGATGCCACTATCATGCCACAGGCATTAATTTCTGCACAGAATTTGACACAAAGCATACAACTGGCACAAAAAACCTTGCCTATTTTTAGCGATTTAAATCTCAATATTTATGCAGGTGAGCAAGTGGCGATTACTGGGCGTTCAGGCGCAGGTAAATCCACCTTATTGGGAATATTGGCCACCCTTGATCAAGCCAAAAGTGGTGAGTTGTATATTTGTGGCGAAGCGATTCATGATTTAAATGAAGAACAACGCGCACGGGTACGTTTGGATCATATTGGTTTTGTATTTCAATCCTTTCAATTGCTTGGGCATTTAAGCGCACTTGAAAATGTGTTGTTGCCTTTACGTTTACAGCCTAATTTTAATTATCAACAGGCCCAAGCACGGGCTTTGTACTTACTTGAAAAAGTGGGTTTAGCCCGTCAAGCCGAGCAAACGCCTAAAGTGCTCTCAGGCGGCGAGCAGCAACGTGTTGCGATTGCCCGTGCCTTGGTGACTGAGCCGAAAATTATTTTTGCTGATGAGCCAACAGGCAATTTAGATGGTCAAACTGCGTATGAAATTGAACAATTACTGTTTGATTTAAACCGTGAATTGGGCACAACATTGGTTTTGGTAACGCACGATACACAATTGGCAGCACAGTGTCAGCGCCATTTGGCCTTGGTCGATGGTCAGTTGCTTGAGCAAGGAGGGCACTGATGCAGTTATTTCGTCCTTTGTGGCAGCAAAGTTTAAAAAGTAGCGGCATTTATTTATTGTTTATTGCCTTATTACTGGCCATTAGTGCCACCACGGCGTTGAAATTTAGTAATCAACAAATTCAAAATGCAGTAAGTTTACAAGCGGCAGAACTATTGGGTGCCGATTTAGTTTTAAGTGATCAAAGCCCCTTAGATGCCACTTGGCAGCAACAAGCCAAAACTTTACAGCTTAAACAGTCCCAAGTGACTAGTTTTAGCTCTATGGCACATACCGATGCCGAATTTGTGATGGTCAATGTCAAAGCCATTGATCAAGATTTTCCATTACGTGGTCGCTTAATCACTCAGCCGCAACAAGTGTTGCAAGGTGGGCAGATTTGGCTCAGTCCGCGTGCGCAAGATTTACTTAAAGTCAAATTGGGCGATTGGGTCAATATTGCAGATGCCAAATTAAAATTTAGCGCAGTCATTGAGCAAGATTCTAATCAAGAATTTGGCTTTAATGGCTTTTCCCCAAGTATCATTATTCATCAACAAGATATCGCCAAAACCAATGCCATTCAGGTCGGTAGTCGGATTGACTATCGCTTACTGTTAGCCGGTCCTCCTCAAAATATTCAAGCCTTTCAAAAAAATGCTGCGGCGCAACTCACATTGGCAGCGCAAGATGAAAGCAGCAGTTTACGACTACGCGATGCCAATAGTAGTAACAGCCGCTTGATGCGCCCGATTGAAAACTTAGACACCTTTTTACAGCTTGCCAATATCTTAACCATTTTATTGTGTGGTATTGCTATTGCCTTAACCAGTCAGCGTTATGTGCAGCAGCAACAAGATCATATTGCCTTAATGCGTTGTATTGGCGCATCTAGACAGCAAATTCTAAAGGTATATATCAGTTTGTTGGCAATTATTTTTGCAGCAGCTGTGGTGGTGGGTGCAGGTTTAGGTGTGTTCATGGGCATGGGCTTACTTGAGTTGATGCTGACCTTAATGCCGCATTTAAGCATTGAATTTTCTGCGCTTGGGCTGCTATTGGGGCCATTACCCGTTGCTATGCTGACCAGTTTAGTGGTGCTGATTGGTTTTGTGATGCCAAGTGTATGGCAGTTGTTAAACACGCCACCAATTCGGGTGTTACGCGCCGAAGAAAAAAGCTTGAGCCAAATGCGTGGCACTTTAGTGTGTGGCAGTTTGAGTCTCATTTTATTTAGTGTGCTACTGACCCAAAACTTAAGTTTAAGTTTCATGGTGATTGCCGCACTGTTACTGCTGTGTGGGATGCTATATGCAGTGATTTACGCGATCTTAACCCTATTACAACGAGCTAAAACTGCGCTAAGTGCTTATATTCGCCAAGTGCCACACATGTCTTTGCAAATTACCGCTTTGGCATTGGGTTTGAGTTTAATGAGCGTGTTAATGGTGCTCAAAACTGATCTTACCGAGCGTTGGCAGCAACAATTACCCCCAGACACCCCCAACCAATTTGTTTATGGTTTACCCCCATCTGACCTAAAAGATTTGCAAGCTGTCCTTCAACAAAATCAATGGTCAGGCACAGAGCTTTATCCTAACATTCGTGGGCGTTTGCTGGCTAAAAATGGACAAGCCTTTAGCGAGGCAGATCGACGCAAGAGTAATACATTGCGCCGTGAGCTGAATTTAACTCAAGCAGCAACCTTCCCACAAGATAATCAAATTATTGCTGGACAAGCGCGCTTTAGTGCTGCCAATCAAGTGTCAGTTGAGGTGAAGACAGCACAAGAACTTGGTATTGAAATTGGTGATCGCTTAACTTTTAGTTTACCCGAAGGTGATTTAAGCGCTGAGGTGATTAATCTACGTAGTGTAGAGTGGGAAAGTTTTAGCCCGAACTTCTTCTTTATTTTTACCCCAAATAGCATGGATGCCAATGCCGGCAGTTATTTGGGCAGTTTTTATGTACCAGCACAAGATCAAGGTAAATTGATTGAGGTGATTCAACGCTTTAGCAATACCGTGTTTATTGATGTGGGATTAATGCTCAATGAAGTCAAGCGTTTACTTGATGTATTGCTCAATATTATTACTGTTTTAGCATTTTTAGTGGCGCTAGCAGGTGTGTTGGTGTTGTTGGCGTGTATTAATTTAATGCTCGATGCACGTAAACAAGAAGTAGCTTTATTGCGTGCTTTTGGCAGTTCAAAAGCACGTTTAAAAGCCATGCTCAGCTTAGAAATTGGCTTTATTGGATTATTGGCAGGGATTGGTGCGTGTATCTTGGCAGAAGTATTAAGTTTAATTTTGGCTTATAAAATGGAGATGCCATGGCATTGGCATGTGCAAATTTGGCTTATTTTACCGCCCATGATGGCAATCGTTTGTGCACTCATTGGACGTTATCGCTTAAGTTATTTATGCGATCTTGCGCCATTAAGTGCATTACGTGACCTTAAACATTAACTTGTTGGTGCATGACGCCTACAAGTTCTTGCCAAAGTGGTGCCACAACTTGCAACAGCTCAAGGCAATATAGATACATGCCTAGGCATAGTGTGGCACCCAACACTAAACCTAGCCACAACAGGCTAGGCTTACGGTATTTTAAAGCAATGTAGCCCATTAAGCCTAAAAACAAGCCCATTAACATGCCGCCAATATGTGCGGCATTGTTAATACCTGCGGTCATAAAGCCAATAAATAAGTTAATGCCCATGACCATTAATAAGGTTTTTTTATCTAAAATAAAGCGCTGCTGTTTTAAAACAGGCAACAATGACATCATGGTGAGTGCCGCCCCTAAGCCCATAACTGCACCTGAGGCACCTGCACCAACCTTAGGCAGTTGTTCGGGATTTAAAGCAGCGTTTTGTAGCATACTCAGTGAATTTTGCAGATCTAAAAAACCACTCAATAAACTGCCCATTAAGCCTGCAAGTAAATATAGCCCTAAAAAATATACCCGCCCAAGCATTTGCTCGCTAATATGCCCAAATAAATACAAGGCCCACATGTTAAGCATTAAGTGAATCATACCAAAATGAAAAAACATACTGCTAAACCAACGATAAGGTTCTGCTAAAAAACTTAACGGTGCATAATCAGCACCCCAAGCCAAGGCATCTTGGATACTTGGGCGACTAGCATCAACACCGCTGCTAATTTGCCATAAAAAAAGCCCAACATTAATGGCAATTAACAGCGCGCTTAGCCACCATTGACTGACTGTGTTTTGGCTTGCAATGATTGGTGGGGAAGATTTGTTCATCTTGCGATTGTGGGTTATTTTAATAGGCTTGAGCTTATCACGAAAATTAACTATTACAGGGGAATTCTAGCTGCATGAAAGCCTTGATCGTTCGGACACTGCTGCTTGTGGTGAGTGTGGTGCTGCTGATTCAACTGTGGATTTTTGCAAGTCTGACATGGTGGCGCACCCATCCGGTTGAAACCACCATGTTTATGCGCTTAGATTATTGGGCCGATACCAATACGCCGATTCAACATGAATGGCGTGATTATGATCAGATCAGTGATTATATGAAGCAAGCGATTATTGCAGCAGAAGATGGCAAATTTATGCAACATCAAGGTTTTGACTTTGAAGGCATGCAAAATGCTTTATCGCGCAATAAAGATCAAGGCAAAGTGGTGGCAGGGGGGTCAACTATTTCCCAGCAGTTGGCAAAAAACCTATTTTTATACAATCAGCGTTCTTTTGTGCGTAAAGGTCAAGAAGCGGTGGCAACGTTTATGATGGAACGTATGTGGAGCAAGCAACGCATTTTAGAAGTGTATTTAAACTCGGTAGAATTTGGCGACAATATTTATGGCATTGAAGCGGCTACCCAATATTACTTTGGTAAAAGCTCGCGTAGCTTAACCCGTGAACAAGCGGTTTTTTTGGCATCAATTTTGCCTAATCCTAAATATTATCAGCAACATCGCAATGATTCAGGTTTAAATGCACGTAAACGTATGATTCGTAAATATATGCGTTATAGCCAAATTCCCTAAGGTTTAACTGTTGTAAAAAAGCGCACATTTGGGCGCTTTTTTTTATCAAAACGTCATAAAATTCAAGCATACTAGGGTCAAAGATCACTTTAAAAATATAGGCCGAGTTGACGTATGACGACTTCAGTAGATACCTTGCCCACTCCTGCGGATTATAGCTATAACGACCGCTATATTAACCGTGAACTTTCCATTTTAGATTTTCATTTGCGCGTGCTTGAACAAGCAGTAGATCCCTTGCATCCTTTGCTTGAGCGCATGAATTTCTTATTGATTTTTTCACGTAACCTAGATGAATTCTTTGAAATCCGTGTTGCAGGTTTAATGGAGCAACTCGATTTAGGCAATGAAAGCTTAAGTCCTGATGGTCTAACTCCAAAACAAGTCTTAGATCAAATTTCTAAAACTGCACATGAAGCCATCGAACGTCAATATCGTATTTTAAACCAAGAAATTTTACCTAAATTACGTGATGAAGATATTTGCTTCTTGCGCCGTGGTGAACTGACCCCCGCACAATCAGCATGGGTAAAAAAATACTTCCAAGAACAAGTGGCACCGGTTTTAACGCCAATTAGCTTAGACCCTGCGCATCCATTTCCGCGTTTGGTCAATAAATCACTTAACTTTATTGTGACTTTAGAAGGTAAAGATGCCTTTGGTCGTCAAATTGATTTAGCCGTTGTGCCTGCGCCGCGTTCATTGCCGCGTGTGGTACGTTTACCCGATGAACTCACCGGTGGTAAAGAACACCACGTCATGTTATCTGCCATTATTCATGAGCATGTGTCTGATTTGTTCCCCGGCATGACTGCAACAGGCTGTTATCAATTCCGTGTGACGCGTAACGCCGATTTAGCTTTAAATGAAGACGTAGAAGATTTAGCCAAAGCTTTAAAAGGCGAGTTAAGTTCACGTCGTTTTGGTCGTGCAGTACGTTTAGAAGTTACAGAAAACTGTCCAAAAAATATTTATGAATATTTGCTCAATGAGTTTGATTTAGAACATGAGCAACTTTATAAAGTGGACGGACCTGTCAATTTAGCGCGTTTACTGTCTAATTTTAAACGTCCACATTTACGTTATGACACGCATGTGCCCGTAATTCCAAAGGTACTCAAAAAATCTGAAAACACCTTTAGCGCGATGCAAAAACAAGACATTTTGTTGCACCATCCGTTTGAATCTTTCTCGCCGGTGATTTCACTGTTGCGTGAAGCTGCACGCGATCCGCAAGTCTTAGCCATTAAACAAACTTTGTATCGTAGTGGACCGGATTCTGAAATTGTTCAAGTTTTAGCAGAAGCAGCACGTAATGGTAAAGAAGTCACTGCGGTGATTGAGCTACGTGCCCGTTTTGATGAAGAATCTAATATTGCCGTGGCCAATGTATTACAAGAAGCCGGTGCTGTGGTGGTATATGGCATAGTGGGTTATAAAACCCATGCCAAAATGATTTTAATTGTGCGCCGTGAAAACAATAAATTGGTGCGTTATGTGCATTTAGGTACCGGTAACTATCATGCAGGCAATGCACGCATTTACACCGATTACGGCTTAATGACCACCGACAAAGACTTATGTGAAGATGTGCATCGCATTTTCCAAGAGTTAACCGGTATGGGTAAAATGGCAAAACTGAAAAAGTTATTGCATGCACCGTTTACCTTGCACGCACAGTTGGTACATTTTATTGACGATGAAATTGCCAATGCCAAAGCGGGCAAGCCGGCACAAATTATTGTCAAAGTGAATGCTTTAACCGAAGTTGAATTAATCAATAAACTTTATGAAGCATCACAAGCTGGTGTGCAAATTGATTTGCTTATTCGCTCAATTTGCTGTTTGCGCCCGGGGTTAAAAGGTTTATCAGAAAATATTCGTGTACGTTCCATTGTTGGGCGTTTTTTAGAACATACGCGTGTGTATTACTTTAGCAACAATGGCGATGCGCGTTTGTATTGCTCAAGCGCCGATTGGATGGATCGTAACTTATTTAACCGTGTCGAAGCTTGCTTCCCGGTTGAAGACCCTGTACTAAAAAAACGTATTTACCAACAAGGTTTAGTCAATTATTTACAAGACAATCAACATGCTTGGGATTTACAAAGCGATGGCACATGGGTGCGCTTGATCAAGCCGGCGACTGACAAAGCCCATAATGCACAGCGCATTTTGATTGAACAAATTCAATCTTAAGATGTAATAAAATCATCATCAGGCTTGGGCTACAACAAGCCTGATGCAAGACCTAAAAAAAGGAGCATGAAGCTCCTTTTTTTGCATTTAACTTAGCGTAAATCTTGGGTGACTTTTTGCAAAATCTGTAACAACACATCAAATTCGCTTTGCAGTGGTGTACTTTTACGGGTCACTAAAGCCAATGTACGGCTAGGGCCCGCTTCAATCGGTTTAACACTTAACTCAGGGTTGGCTTTGATCATAGTGGTATGTACTGCAATCGCAGGCAATAAAGTAAAGCCTAAATTTGCCGACACCATTTCCACTAAAGTTGGCAATGAGCTTGCTTTTAAACGATGGTCATTTTTACGCTCGCCAATTGGGCAAGCACTTAACGTATGATCACGTAAACAATGACCTTCTTCTAGCAACATCAAACGCGATAAATCGAGTTGATCAAGCGAATTGGCATTTAAAGCATGTTGATCGGTTTTGTTACACACTAAATACAAGCTTTCGCGTGCCACTTCAGCCACTTTTAAACCACGGGTATCAAATGGCAGTGCGAGCAGCACCATGTCTAAATTGCCGTGTTCCAATTTTTCAACGATTTTTTCGCTTTGGGCTTCGTGCAAATGCAACTGAATTTTTGGCAGTTGTTTATGTACTTCATCTAACAGTTGCGCCAAGATAAATGGGGCAATGGTGGGAATAATACCTAAATGTAAGTCGCCGGTTAGCGGCTCACTCATCTCACGGCTTAAACGCATTAAGTCTTGAGCATCAGCCAGTAGAACACGCGCGCGTGCTACCACTTGTTCACCGAGTGGGGTTAAACGCACATTTTGACGATCACGTTCAACCAGCACGCCACCAAGTAAGCGCTCAAGTTCCATGATCCCGCCCGACAAAGTCGATTGCGTCACGAAAGAACGACGCGCAGCTTCAGTAAAGTGCAGTGTTTCAGACAGTGTAACAAGGTATGACAGCTGTCTTAAGGATGGTAATGCAGCCATAGTGTCCTAATTAGATTTAAAATGATGAGCAAATAATCCGCTAAGATAAGGAATAAAATGCGGTGGGATATCATGCCCCATTCCTTCAATTAATTCAAATCTAGCGCCTGAGATTGCTTTAGCAATGGCCTTACCATGCGCTGGTGGCAACAGACGATCACGCGACCCATGAACCACTAAGGTTGCTTGATGAATTTGCTGACCCAGTTTAAGTAAAGAACCGGTACATAATATTGCGAAAAACTGTTGAAGTACACCAATGGGATAATAACTTCGTTGATAGAGCTTTCGCACCGCCTGTGCTGCCTCGACATGGTTTAAATAACCCGGCGAGCCAATGATTTTAAAAATCTGTAGGTTATGATCAATAATAGCATCTTCATCATCAGATTTGGGTCGTGCAATTAAACTAAATAACTGCTTTGGAAAAGGCGGCGGTAATAAAGGTTGATTATTACTACTAAATAGCAACCCCAAAGCACGTACTTGTTCAGGATAACGTGCCGCCAAAATCTGCGCGATCATGCCACCCATCGATGCCCCTAAGACATAGACTTGACCAAGTTGCATTTTTTCAATCAACAATGCCACGTCATCAGCCATATCGTATAAATTATAAGGTGCACCTTGGTTTTCTAAGCCCAAAGCAAAGCGTCCCATCAGTTTTGGGATGCTCAAAGGCGACCCTTGATGATGAATTTTTGAGGATAAACCAATATCACGGTTGTCAAAGCGTATCACTCGAAAACCTTGATCAATCAGTGATTTACAAAAAAAATCAGGCCAATAGAGTAATTGTGCGCCCAAACCCATAATCAACAGTAAAACAGGATCATCGGCTTTACCACCCACTTCTACATGCAGCTCAATCCCATTGCCTAAATCAACTTTGGTTTCTTGCATAAATGCAGTATAGGGTGAAGCTTTAAACTCAAGCGCACAATGCATACTAAACTTCCTATTGCGCTTGAGCAGGAATTAAATCCGGCACCAACTTGGTTAAACTCAAACGTTGTTTTGCAGCAGTAGCACCCAACAACACAAAGCCACGTAAGGTTTGGGTTTGATCAAAAGCTTTGGCAATTAAACCATCTTCTTGGGCTTCTAGCTGCCAACTCACCTCTACACCTTGCACCACAGGCAATACGGTTAATGGGGCAGCAGGCGTTTTGACCGCAACAGGCATTGCAGGGTAGTGTACATGGGTTGGGTTACCGCTTAAGGTTTTTGCTAAAGCACGTGCTTGTTGCATAATTGGCATGACATACGGTAGTAATGTACCGTTGACTTCGGCACAGTCACCTACCGCATAAATATGTGCCAAATTAGTTTGTAAGAGTGTGTTGGTTACAACACCACGCGCAACCTCAATACCCGCTTGCTGAGCAAGTTCGGTATTGGCACGTAAACCAATGGCGGATAACACCACATCTGCGTTGAGGCATTTACCGTTGCTCAGTTGTACTTGATAGGTATTGGCCACTTGCTCAATGGCACTCACGGTAGTGCCTAATTCAAACTCAATACCGGCGGCTTGTAATTTAGCTTGGAACTGTGTAGCTACATCTTGAGGTAATAAACGTGCCAATGGTTGCTCAGCTAAATCAATGACAGTGGCTTGATGACCACTTTGCTGTAAATCATTAGCAAATTCACAACCAATTAAGCCTGCACCTAAAATAGCAACTCGTTGCGCAGCTTTTTGATCAAGCTCGGCACGAAACGCGGTGTAATCATTTAAGTTATTTACCACGTGTACTTGACTAGCAGCATTACCTTGTAGTGCTGCACGAATAGGTGTAGCACCTAGTGCCAGCACCAACTTTGCATAGGCTTGTGTGCTGGTTTGTCCGTCACATTCAAGCTCTAGTAACTGTTGCTCGGCATCAATACCTTTGACCCAAGTATTTGCCATAATGTGCATATTGAGTTGCGCACTCATTTTTTCTGCATCGCCCAGTGCAATTTGCGCTGGGGCTTTGTTGCCCACTAAAGCATTAGATAAGGTCGGTTTTGCATAGTTGCGTGCGTCATCGGCACAAATCATCACAAGCGCTGTTTCAGGGTCAATTTTACGCAATTCACGTGCCACAGCATAAGCGGCCATACCTGAACCAATGATGACGATGGGATGCATACATTAATCTCTCTATATAGATAAAAAAGCAAAAAAAGACCATCGAAATGGTCTTTTTTTATGGTTTAAAGCTCAACCATTTCAAAATCAGCTTTAGACACACCACAGTCCGGGCAAGTCCAATCGTCTGGAATATCATCCCATAAAGTACCGGCTACAATACCATCTTCAGGCCAACCTTGTGCTTCGTCGTAAATCCAGCCACATACGATGCATTGATATTTTTTCATCTGATTCTCCACAGCTGACCAACATTGGGTCAGCAAAAAATAAACACGCTGATTATAAGGCGATTTCGTTAAATTCTGACGTGCTTGCCCTACCAAAGTAAAGTAAATATACGTGTAGATTGTATTTTGCTGCAAAAATAAAAATTGCCTATAAGATTTTATCCATCACGCGCAATCAAGCTAAAAATACATAACTCATTGCTTGCTCACTAGACTAAAGTCGCGCAGCAAGATCATGCTAAATTGGTTATTATAAGATCATAGAAGTCTATACTTAATATTTTATAAAAAAATAGTAATTAAAAAACAAAAACTTATAAAAATATACTGTTTTTAAATTGAGCAATTTCACCTGCAATTGGCTAGCCTTAGTTTTTAATTGCGGTTAAAATCCCCTACGTTCTTTCTGATTACTGATTATTTCTCCCATGAGCAATTTGTCTACAACGTTGTGGTCTCATATTCGTACGGTTCAAGATTTCCCAAAACCTGGGATTAAATTTTTTGATCTCACTCCACTATTTATGAGCAACATTGGGCCGTTAACAGATGCTTTAATCGCCAGTATTCCGGCTGAAAAACTCGCTGAAGTGGATAGCTTTGTTGCTGTAGAAGCACGTGGCTTTGTATTGGCAAGCCTATTGGCACAGCGTTTAGGCAAAGGTTTAGTGCTTGTACGTAAAGCAGGTAAGTTACCACCACCTGTGGTTGGTGTGGGCTATAGTTTAGAATACGGCTTAGATCGTTTAGAAATGTCGGCTGAAGTACCGGCTCAGAAAGTGATTATTGTAGATGATGTATTGGCGACAGGCGGTACATTAAAAGCAGTGAAACAACTGGCTGAAAAATGTAATCATCACATTTTAGGTGCAAGCATTTTCTTAGATTTACCAGATTTACATGCTGATTTAGGTTTAACCATTTGGTCAGTATTAGATGATAAATCACAGCCACAACAAGATGTTGCTTAAGATTTAACATAAAAAAAGCCTTGGATGATCCAAGGCTTTTTTTATGGGCGTTGTAAAAGATTCATTTGTTCAATCAAGACATTTAAATTCTCAGGGCGGGCTAAACGGTGATGTCCACCTGCCACCGCCGCCACTTGCATATACGGTTCAAGCTGTGCATTCACGGCATGCATATCCAAAATTTCATCGTCCAATTCTAAATAAGCCAATTGCAAAATTTCATGCTCGAGATCTTGTTCGGTGATGGCAGGATAATCTTCTCGAAAAGAAGGACTTAGACTTGGATTGGCAATAATGGCAGGAATTTTTGACCACAATGACATTTTAAGCGCCCAATAACCGCCTAAACTGTGTCCTACAATCAGTGTAGGTTTAAGCGTGCCAATGAGCTCTTGATACAGGGCGTATACGCTTTGAAAGCTTAAAGCACGATAATCGACAGTCACACAGAATTTACGATCAGAATCAATTGCATGGAATTTACTTGACGCTTTGGATGAGTCAAGACCATGAAAAAATAAAATTTTAGGGGCGGGCATTGTTATCTCAATCCAAAATATGTGATTGTTCATTTATTTATTTGTGCTTATTTTAAGCTAACTTCTAAGTTGAAGAAGTTCACATTTGGTCTTATAGACTTTAGCCCAAGCAAATTTTTGCATGCATGTAGAGGAACTCTTACGCAAATTCTTGTAAATCTGCTATGCTATGCAACTTCTATTTTATTCGCTATTTCGAGGCAGAGATGACGCAACAAAACGCTCAGTCGACTTCTGAACAAACTATTTCCGAAAACGATTTAATTGCACAGCGTCATGCCAAGTTAAAACAAATTCAAGACAAGGCACAACAAACTGGTACTAGCCCTTGGCCAAATACCTTTAAACGCGAACATTACGCACAAGATTTACAAGATCAATTTGCTGATGTGTTAAAAGAAGACATCGAAGCAGGTGACAAAGTCTATGTATCGGTTGCAGGTCGTGTGATGCTTAACCGTGGTTCATTTATTGTCATTCAAGACATGACGGGCCGTATTCAGCTTTACGTGGCACGTAAAGAGCTGGATGAAGACACTGTTGCAACCATTAAAGGTCTAGATTTAGGCGACATTATTGCAGTCAAAGGCTATATCGGTCGTTCAGGTAAAGGTGATCTTTATGTGCATATCGAACACTTTGAACTGTTAACTAAATCATTGCGTCCACTACCTGATAAATTCCATGGTTTAACCGATACAGAAGTTAAATACCGTAAGCGTTATTTAGATTTAATCGTCAACGAAGAAACACGTAAGACTTTTGAAATTCGTGCCCAAGTGGTGGCCGGGATTCGTGCGTTCTTAAATGATCGTCGTTTCATGGAAGTTGAAACGCCAATGATGCATGTAATTCCAGGTGGTGCGTCTGCGCGTCCATTTGAAACGCATCATAATGCTTTAGACATGCCACTGTTTTTACGTATTGCACCAGAACTTTACTTAAAACGTTTAGTGGTGGGTGGTTTTGAACGTGTATTTGAGATTAACCGTAACTTCCGTAACGAAGGGGTGTCGACACGTCATAACCCAGAATTCACCATGATTGAATTCTACCAAGCTTATGCAGATTACAAAGATTTAATGGAACTAACCGAGCAAATGCTTGAAAAGTTAGCGATTGATATCTTAGGATCTACTGACGTGCCATACGGCGATGAAGTGTATAGCTTTAAGGGTCCGTTTAAGAAAATCTCAATGTTTGACGCAATTTTAGAGCATAACCCACAGTTTAGCCCTGAAAACGTCAATGACCGTGATTTCCTTGCGAAATTTGTTCAAGAAGAACTCAAAGAGCAAGTTAAACCAGGCTTTGGTTTGGGTAAATTACAAACCATCGTGTTTGAAGAAACTGTAGAAACTCAATTGCGTCAGCCAACGTTCATTACTGAATACCCAGCTGAAACTTCACCACTTGCACGTCGTAATGATGATAATCCACACATTACCGATCGTTTTGAGTTCTTTATTGGTGGTCGTGAGTTAGCCAACGGCTTCTCTGAGTTAAATGACCCGATTGACCAAGCAGAACGCTTCCAAGCGCAAGTAGATGAAAAAGAAGCAGGTGACGACGAAGCGATGCATTACGATGCAGACTTTGTTGAAGCATTAGAATATGGTTTACCGCCAACAGCAGGTCAAGGCATCGGTATCGATCGCTTAGTCATGTTGTTTGCTAATGCGCCAAGTATTCGTGATGTGATTTTATTCCCGCATATGCGTCATAAAAATGCTTAACACTTAAGCTTTAAAAAACCCGCCAAGTGCGGGTTTTTTTATATCAGTATTTAAAATAGTGCTGCTACAAGCCATCTTTTTAAAGCAGTGCAGTTTGAATACGCACTTTCATATCTAAACTTTGCTGCACAATATAGTCTTTAATCCATTGCACTTGCTGACCGCGTGGATTGGTTTTGGTGGCAGTTTGAATAAAATTGAGTTCGGGGCGATTAAACAATTGCTCCTGAATGGCTTGCTCAAGTTGTGCCGAATTCGAAAATAGCGGTAACTCCAGCAAATAAAATGCTTTGGGATAATTATAAAATGCATAAAGCAAATTAAAGGCTTTTTGTTCACCTTTTAAATTGCCTGCACCAATTTCATAGCCACGGTCTTGGTTGCTATGCGTGGCACCAATTAAAAATTTAAGCTGAGTGCCATCGAGTTTAACTGCAAACTGTAAACCAATTTGATCACTTGTGGTTTCATGCTGTGCAAAAAAACTTAAAGTTTCGCCTTGGTCGGTTAAGGGTTCTTGTAAGACTAAAATATGCTGTTGATGTTGATAAATAAAACCTGCCAAATGGGCAGCTTCAAGACGTTGTTTTAAAGTTTCAACTGAATAGTTCATCATGAGAGAAAAAAAGCAGATAAGCCAAGATAAAGTTTAATGTAGGCAGATTTTTAGGCTTTGCCAACTGTTTTTATGCAAAACATTGAGAGTTTTTTACGCTTAAATCATGTGAATCTTTAATGAATGGCTTAACCTTTAAACATCACATCGCAAGATAAAATCACTAAGCTCAAAAAAAGGCCTTTCTTTCATAAAAACTTATACGGTATATCAGTTTTGTTCTATATGATGATTTTGCATATCAATATCATAAAACAAGCAATCGTTATGAAAAGTAAATCACTATAATGGCAAAATATCTTTAAAAGTGTAATAAGTACACGTATTCTAAGCTGGTGTTGTCCATGTCATTAAATGAGGAAAGACTTACTCATCTTAAACAGCTTGAAGCTGAGAGTATTCATATCATCCGTGAAGTTGCTGCTGAGTTTGAAAACCCAGTAATGCTTTACTCCATTGGTAAAGATTCAGCAGTCATGCTGCATTTAGCCCTCAAAGCGTTCTATCCTGCCAAACTTCCATTCCCATTATTGCATGTTGATACGGGTTGGAAATTTAAAGACATGATCACCTTTCGTGACAACATGGCAAAAACCCATGGTTTTGATTTAATTGTGCATCAAAACAAAGAAGGTGTAGATGCAGGCATTAATCCATTTGATCATGGTAGCTCAAAATATACTGACATCATGAAAACGCAAGGCTTAAAACAAGCTCTTGATAAATATGGTTTTGATGCAGCATTTGGCGGCGCACGTCGTGATGAAGAAAAATCACGTGCCAAAGAGCGTGTTTATTCATTCCGTGATTCAAAGCACCGTTGGGATCCAAAAAACCAACGTCCTGAACTTTGGAATCTGTATAACGGTAAAGTCAATAAAGGCGAAAGCATTCGTGTTTTCCCATTATCAAACTGGACTGAGCTTGATATTTGGCAATACATTTATTTAGAAAGTATTCCATTGGTACCGCTATACCTTGCTGCAGAACGTCCTGTGGTTGAGCGTAGTGGCACACTTATTATGATTGATGATGAACGTATGCCTTTATTAGAAGGTGAAGTTCCACAAGTGAAATCGGTACGTTTCCGTACGTTAGGGTGTTACCCATTAACGGGTGCAGTTGAATCAACTGCCGACACCTTACCGGAAATTATCCAAGAAATGCTGCTTGCCACGAGCTCTGAACGTCAAGGTCGTATGATTGACCATGATGAAGCAGGTTCGATGGAGAAGAAAAAGCAAGAAGGTTACTTCTAAAAATTGCCCAAGCACACCAAGAAGTGTGTCAATTCCCCTTAGAGCTATAGGGGGAATGCGGGGATTAAAACCGATTTCTAAAGAATATGTGGAGTTTGAGCAATGTCTCATCAATCAGACTTAATTAGCCAAGATATTTTGGGCTATTTAAAACAACACGAAAATAAAGACTTATTGCGTTTTTTAACCTGCGGTAACGTCGATGATGGTAAATCTACTTTAATTGGTCGTCTACTTTACGATTCTAAATTGATTTATGAAGATCAATTACAAGCGGTAACCCGTGACTCTAAAAAAGTGGGTACTACAGGCGATGCACCAGATTTGGCATTGCTTGTTGATGGTTTACAAGCAGAGCGTGAGCAAGGCATTACCATTGATGTCGCGTATCGTTATTTCTCAACAGAAAAACGTAAGTTTATTATTGCCGACACTCCGGGACACGAACAGTATACTCGTAATATGGCAACAGGTGCATCCACTTGTGACCTTGCGATCATCTTAATTGATGCACGTTACGGTGTACAAACCCAAACTCGTCGTCACACTTTTATTGCAAGTTTACTTGGCATTAAGAACATTATTGTTGCAATCAACAAAATGGACTTGGTGGAATTCTCTGAAACTCGTTTCAATGAGATCCAAGCACAATATGCTGATTTTGTGAACCAATTGGGTGATCGTAAACCTGCCAATATCATCTTTACGCCAATTTCTGCGTTAAATGGTGATAACGTAGTCAACAAATCACCAAGTACACCATGGTACACAGGTGATACCTTAATGGGTACGCTTGAGTCGGTTGAAATTAGCCGTGCCAGCAAAAAACAAGATTTCCGTTTCCCTGTGCAATATGTGAACCGTCCAAACCTCGATTTCCGTGGTTTCTGCGGTACGGTTGCGCTAGGTGAAGTGAAAGTGGGCGATACCATTACTGCTTTACCATCAGGTAAATCATCTACAGTGAAAGAAATCGTTACCTTTGATGGTAATCTTGAACGTGCAGTTGCAGGTCAAGCGGTTACTTTAACTTTAAACGATGAAATTGATATTTCGCGTGGTAATGTACTTGTACGTGCCGACCAAGCAGCGCCTTATATTTCACGTTCTGTGAATGCGACTGTGGTATGGATGGCAGATCAGCCCTTAGTGATTGGTAAGTTGTATAACTTAAAAGTGGGTACGCAAACTGTACCTGCAAAAGTGACCGCAATTAACTACCGTACCAATGTTAATACATTAGAAAAAGCACAAGTTGAAAGCCTAGAGCTAAATTCAATTGCCAATGTGACTGTTGAATTTGATGCACCAGTGGTGTTTGACCGTTACCAAGACAGCCGTTACACAGGTTCATTTATCTTCATTGATCGTTTAAATAACGTGACGATTGGTGCAGGTATGGTAGAAGAGGCTGTAGAATGGACAGCGCATAGTAATCCTGTAACAGCTGAAGATCGTGCGGCACGTTTAGGTCAAAAACCTGCTGCGGTCACTGTGTCGAATGCTGCGCTTGAAAATGCACAAGCTTTAGAGAGCTTATTGCTTCAACAAGGTATTGTTGCACTTGCTAAAGCAGGTCTTGATGCTACACAAGTTACATTGTTGCGTGAAACCGGTGTAGTGGTGATTACCGATGCAACTGATGGTACAGATGCAACTTTAACGACTGATACAGTTGAAGAGTTAGCAGAGCAAATCGTTGAATTGGTTCGTCTATAAGATTGAGCTGATTTAAAAAAACCCACCGAAAGGTGGGTTTTTATTTAAATAAAGGGATTGTCTAGGCCGTGTGAACCGTACCGGGTTTGTCGGAGACTTTTTTATTTAAGTTAAGCCACCTGACCTAACGGGTTAATCTTATCATAGT
>NZ_CANQLZ010000038.1 GCF_947624825.1 uncultured Acinetobacter sp. | reverse complement strand
CTCTTAGCGCTGATGGTAGTGTGGGGTTACCCATGTGAGAGTAAGTCATCGCCAGCTCATTATTCTAAAAAGGCCCCCTGATCATTGATCAGGGGGCCTTTTTTTATGCCTGAAATTTGCATGAAATCATTTCTTGCCTACCTTTCTACACTCATATTCATCAGAATCGTATATCTATTAGCTCTATAGCTCGCTATCTTTCAAGTAAATATTAATATATCTTGATAAAATCGTATGAAAAGTAACTTAATCATGTTATAAAAAATAAAATAGGCATAAAAATTGCTTAATAAAACTGCGAAAAATAATGAGGATAAAAGGTTATGCGGTTATCAGTTGGATTAAAAGTTTCAAACTCGCTTTCTTTAACGCCACAATTGCAACAAGCCATTCGTTTATTGCAATTATCAAGTTTAGAGCTAGAGCAAGAAATTCAATTACAACTTGAAAGTAACCCATTATTAGAGAAAATAGAAGAGCAAAATACATCAGAAAATCTAGTAAATGTAGACAAAGAATCAGACAACAAAGACTTAACCAATGAGCTAAACGCTGACCATTTACCCGATGATTTACCTGTAGATACAGATTGGGATGATGTTTATACTCATCAGCCAACTAGTCTAGGTGCTGCTGATTTTGAAGAGCGTGAGGATAATCGGCAAGGGCATTTAGGTTTAAGCGAGCATATGCTTGAGCAAATTAACTTGTTAAATTTTAGTCAAATTGATCAATTAATTGCCTATTGTTTAGTGGATTCATTGGATGAAAAAGGTTTTTTAGATGCAGAAATTGCAGAAATTACTGCTTCGGTGCAACATCTTTTGCAGTCTATGGATTATGACGATGAAGTTGAAGATGATGAAGTGGTAGCGGTACTCAGGCATTTACAACGCCTTGACCCCGTGGGTGTAGGCTCGCGTCATCTGGCTGAGTGTTTAAGCATTCAATTAGAGGTATTGCCTGTTAACACGCCTCATCGTGAGCAAGCGCTGACTTTGCTACAGCATTATGAATTACTAATTTCCAATGACTTATCTAAGTTAACCAAGCAAACGGGTCTCAATCCACAGCAGTTAAAAGCGGCAATTGATTTGCTTAAAACTCTAAAACCGCATCCGGGCCTAGATTTCGAGAATAAAGAGTCAGACTACCAAATTCCAGATGTTGTGGTAGCTAAAAAAAATGAAACGTGGCAAGTGCAGCTTAATCCCGATATTGTGCCTAAACTTAAAGTCAATTCCTTTTATGCCAATATGATTCGTCGTGCAGATCAAAGTGACGATAACCAATATTTACGCAATCAAATGCTGGAGGCAAAGAACTTTATTAAGGGGATTGACGAGCGTCATAAAACCTTATTAAAGGTTGCAACCGCGATTGTTGAGCATCAAAAAGCCTTTTTGGAAATTGGCGCTGAAGGCATGAAACCTTTGGTGTTGCGGGATATTGCCGAAGAAGTTGAATTACACGAATCGACTGTTTCTCGTGTGACAACCAATAAATATATGCTGACGCCACGCGGTTTGTTTGAATTGAAATATTTCTTTTCAAGTCATGTTGGTACTGCATCAGGAGGGGAGGCATCTTCAACAGCAATTCGTGCCAAGATTAAAAAATTAGTCAGTGAAGAGAATAATCGAAAACCCTTATCAGACAATGCACTAGCGACTTTATTGCAACAAGAGGGTATTGATGTGGCACGTAGAACAGTGGCGAAATACCGTGAATCGTTGAATATTCCGTCGTCTTCTGAAAGAAAAGTATTGATCTAAATTTTAAAGTGCGGTAATTGTAAAGGTGCATTATGACAACATAATGACCTAATCAGCGCAGACTTTCATTAATTTAGCGTCTGCAACGTATTTCATCCTACAGCTAAAGGGATAGAACTATGCAAATTACAATTCGTGGTCATCATCTGAGTATTACACCTGCTATTGAAGACACTATCCGCGCTCAGTTTTTTCAATTGACCAAACATTTGGATCAGGTCAGTAGTATGCAAGTTAAGCTGAGTAAAGATCATCAGGTAGATAAACGCTCCAAAAAAGGCAGCAGTAATCATATTGCTGAAGCGATTATTCGTGTACCAGGGGCAGAGCTTTTTGCGCAAGCCACAGCAGATGATATGTATAGTTCGATTAAAAAAATGACCGAAAAGCTTAAACGTCAGCTTGAAAAATACCGTGAATCTAAATTGGAATATCAAGTGGTTGTGCCTTAAAGTTTAAAGGCTAAAAAAGAGGTTTTTTAAACCTCTTTTTTTATAGTTATAATGTGTATGGTTAATGAATTATTTTAAGCATTTATAGTAGAATGACAGGTTTTTACACCCTTGATCCAATATAAGAGGTCTTTGCAATGAATAGTGATCAGCTCACAGATATTTTAAAAGCTGCTTTTCCTGAGGCTGAAGTTGCAGTAAGTGGGCAAGGCGGAAAATTTGATCTTCGTATTGTCGATGAGCAATTTGAAGGAAAACGCCCGGTTGCGCGTCAACAAGCTGTTTATGCACCGCTAAACTCTTATATTGCCAGTGGTGAAGTGCATGCTGTGACCATTCGTGCAATGACCAAAGAAGAATGGCGTAAAGCTAGTCTGTTTGGAGCTTAATTCGTTAATGGATAAATTTTTAATTCAAGGTGGTACTAAGCTCGAAGGTGAAGTACGCATTTCAGGTGCAAAAAACGCAGCTTTACCTTTGCTTGCTGCAACTATTTTAGCTGATACACCCATTACCCTGACCAATGTGCCTAATCTTAAAGATGTGAACACTTTGGTGCAACTGATTGCAGGTTTGGGTGTAGATATCACCTATGAGGGTGAAACCGTTAAGGCAGACATCTCAAGCCTCAATAACCAATTTGCCCCTTATGAGTTGGTACGTACTATGCGTGCCTCAATCTTGGTGTTGGGACCTTTGCTCGCGCGTTATGGTAGTGCCAAAGTATCTTTACCGGGTGGCTGTGCCATTGGTTCTCGTCCTGTCGATCAACACTTAAAAGCATTAGAAGCTTTAGGTGCGAAGATTGAAGTGGAAAATGGTTATGTGCTTGCTGAAGTTGATGGTCGCTTAAAAGGCGGCGAAGTTGTCTTTGATATGGTCACTGTTGGCGGTACCGAAAATATTTTAACAGCAGCCGTATTGGCTGATGGTGTAACCACCATCCGTAATGCAGCGCGTGAACCTGAAATTACCGATTTAGCGCAAATGCTGATTAAAATGGGCGCTAAGATTGAAGGTTTAGACACCGACACGTTAGTGGTGACAGGTGTTGAGAGCCTACATGGCTGTGAATATGCTGTTGTGGCTGACCGTATTGAAACCGGTTCATATTTAGCAGCAGCGGCCATGACTGGTGGTCGAGTTAAAACCACACACACCGATCCAAGTTTATTAGAAGCTGTGCTCGATAAATTTGAAGAAATGGGTGCAGAAGTGACCCGTGGTGATGATTGGATTGAATTGGATATGCAAGGCAAACGTCCAAAAGCAGTCAGCTTCCGTACTTTGCCACATCCAGAATTTCCAACGGATATGCAAGCGCAACTGATGGCAGTGAACTCCATTGCTCGTGGCTTTGCAACGATTTCGGAAACGATTTTTGAAAACCGCTTTATGCATGTCCCTGAATTGTCACGTATGGGTGCCAATATTCAGGTTGAAGGCAATGATGCGGTCGTCACAGGCGTAGAACAACTTTCTGCTGCACCTGTGATGGCAACAGATTTACGTGCTTCATTTTCTTTGGTTTTAGCAGCATTAGCCGCAGACGGAGAAACATTGATTGACCGCATTTATCATATTGACCGTGGTTATGAACATGTTGAAGCAAAATTACAAGGCTTAGGTGCCAAAATTAAGCGAGTGAGCGAGTAAAGTTAATGAGCGATATGAGAAACGATGATCCAAACTTTGACGTAATGGGCAATTTTGATCATGGTTTGACTTTGGCCTTAAGTAAAGGTCGTATTTTAAAAGAAACCTTACCTTTGCTTGAAAAAGCAGGAATTAATCTTTTAGAAGACCCAGATAAGTCGCGTAAATTAATTTTCCCGACCACGCATAAACAGGTTCGTATTTTAATTTTACGTGCATCTGACGTTCCAACTTACGTAGAAAATGGCGCAGCTGATTTAGGTGTGGCAGGTAAAGACGTCTTGATGGAGCATGGCGCGCAAAATGTCTATGAACCACTCGATTTAAAAATTGCCAACTGTAAGCTCATGACTGCAGGTAAGGTTGGAATGGAACGTCCAAAGGGTCGTTTAAAAATTGCCACCAAATATGTCAATTTAACCCGTCAATACTATGCAAGCTTAGGCGAGCAAGTGGATGTGATTAAACTTTACGGTTCAATGGAATTAGCCCCATTGGTTGGTTTAGGTGATTACATTGTGGATGTGGTGGATACGGGCAACACTTTACGTGCCAATGGTCTTGAGCCATTAGAAGAAATTTGCAAAGTTTCTTCGCGTTTAATTGTCAATAAAGCCAGTTTTAAACGTAAGCAAGATTTATTAAATCCAATTTTAGCGCAGCTTGAAAAAGCGGTTGCCGAGCGTGAAGCTGCAAAAAACGCTTAAAGCATTGGTATTAAAAAAACCGCCCTCAGAGGCGGTTTTTTTTATGATTGAACAATTAGGTGTTATTTATCAATTTTAATGACCGCTATTTCCAATGAAACTACACAGATAGATACCCACAAAGTGAGTGAAAACAGGTAAACTAAACTTTTCTTCTAGACATTTTGTGGGTAAATTGATGCGACGTTTATCGACTCAAGATCAAAACTTTAAACAAGTTTTTGCAGATTTGTTGGCTTTTGAGACTGTTAGCGATCCTGAATTATTAAAGACTGTAGATCAAATCATTGCTGATGTTCGCCAGCATGGTGACGCTCATGTTCTTAAGTTAACACAACAGTTCGATCGACATCCTGCGCATCAATTTTCAGATCTTGAACTGACCCAAGCACAACTTAAAGCGGCATTTGAGGGTTTAAACACAGAAGTACGTGAAGCACTCGAACTTGCAGCTGATCGTATTCGTGAATTTCACCAAGCGCAAAAGCAAGAGGGTTGGACCTATGTAGATGCTTTAGGCAATACTTTAGGTCAAAAAGTGACGCCGCTTGATCGTGTTGGGATTTACGTGCCGGGTGGTTTAGCTTCTTATCCATCATCTGTGCTGATGAACGCTGTTCCTGCACATGTCGCCGGTGTGCCTGAAATTATTATGGTGGTCCCTGCTCCAAATGGCGAGCTCAATCCATTGGTGTTGGCGGCAGCTTATTTAGCGGGTGTGACGCGTGTATTTACCATTGGTGGCGCACAAGCAGTGGCTGCATTGGCTTACGGTACACAAACTGTACCGCCTGTAGATAAAATCACAGGTCCGGGTAACCGTTTTGTCGCTGCGGCTAAACGAGCGGTATTTGGTCAAGTCGGTATTGATATGATTGCCGGACCTTCTGAAATTTTAGTCTATGCAGAAGGTGAAAATAACGCCGAATGGCTAGCCATGGATGTATTGTCGCAAGCTGAACATGACACTGTTGCGCAAGCCATTTTTATTACCCCAGATGAGCAGCTTTTAAATGACGTTGCACAAGCCATTGAAACGCATTTAGCGGCATTGCCAAAAGCTGAAATTGCACGTACTTCAATTGCCAATCGTGGCGCATTGGTTTTGGTGAAAGATCGTCAAGAAGCAATTGATTTGATTAACCAAGTTGCACCTGAACATTTAGAGCTATGTTTAGATGATGCCCAAGCGATGGCCGAAGACATTCGTCATGCCGGTGCGATCTTTATGGGGCGTTATACCCCTGAGGCGATTGGCGATTACTGTGCAGGTCCAAACCATGTGTTACCGACCTCAGGTACAGCGCGTTTTTCATCGCCACTGGGTGTTTATGATTTCCAAAAACGTTCAAGCTTGATCATGTGTTCGCAACAGGGTGTCAAAACCTTAGCACGTACTGCTGATATTTTAGCGCAGCAAGAAAATCTTGATGCCCATGCACGTTCGGCGCGTTACCGTTATCAATAAACATTTGGCTACATGTGTGCCCTGAACATCAGGGCATATGCAGCATAATCATTTATGTACTGATGTTCGATGCCACGACGAGTGCATTAGAAAAAAGAGAATTATTCAGCATGTCAAACATTACGACAGAACAGATGCGTTTTTGGAGTCCTTCGGTACGCAAGCTTGAACCGTACGTACCGGGCGAACAGCCAAAAATCCAAAATTTATTAAAATTAAATACCAACGAAAATCCCTATCCGCCATCACCTAAAGTGGTAGAAGCAGTACAACACGTCTTAGCCAATTCAGCCGATGTGTTGCGCTTGTATCCAGACCCGGATGCATCTGAGTTAAAAGCCGCCATTGCCAAACAACAAAATGTGCCACTTGAGCACGTCTTTGTGGGCAATGGGTCAGACGAAGTCTTAGCGCATATTTTTAAAGCATTCTTTGTACAAGATTTACCGCTGTTATATGCAGATATTACTTATAGTTTTTATCCTGTCTATAGCCAATTCTTTGGGGTAGACACCAAAGTTTTACCGTTAAATGATCAGTTTGAGATTGTGGTCGATGATTATAAACAGCCCAATGGCGGGATTATCATTACCAACCCCAATGCACCAACCAGTATTGATTTAGGCTTAGCCAAAATCGAAGAGATTTTACAAGCCAATCCAAACTCGGTGGTGGTGATTGATGAAGCATATGTTGATTTTGGTGCCGAATCTGCGGTGAGTTTGGTTGCAAAATACGACAATCTTGTGGTGTGCCAAACGACTTCAAAATCACGCTCATTGGCGGGCTTACGTGTTGGTTTTGCCATTGCCCAACCACATTTAATTGCAGCTTTAGAAGCGGTGAAAAATAGCTTTAACTCATATCCAATTGATCGCTTTGCCATTGCAGCAGCGGTGGCATCTTTTGAAGATCAAGCTTATTTTGAAGCGCAAAATGCTAAAGTCATTGCAAGTCGTGAGAGTTTGGTTGAGCAACTGACGCAATTGGGGTTTAGCGTATTACCATCAAGTGCAAACTTTATTTTTGCAACGCTCCCTAATAAAGATGCAGGCGAGCTAGCCAGTCAACTACGTGAACGTGGCATTATTGTGCGTTACTTTAATAAACCACGTATTCATCAGTACTTACGTATTACTGTGGGTACAGATGAGCAAAACCAACGTTTGGTCGATACCTTAAAAAATGAGATTTTGGCTTAAATTTTCTGATTAAATTGGCTTAAACCTTAAAAAAAGCGAACATCTTGTTCGCTTTTTTATTTATTTGGCTTGATGCCATGTGTTGAGTAAATTCAACAAGGCTTCGACTTTATCAAAACACTCTTGGTATTCGGCATCAACTTCTGAGGCAATGGTAATGCCACCACCTGCCCACAATGACAGCTGCTCTTGATACTTTTGAATAGAGCGAATGAGGATGTTCCAGCTGCCTGTGCCATCAAAATTAAAATATCCCATCGAGCCACAGTAAGCGCCACGTGGTTGTTGTTCTAACTCATTAATAATTTGCATGGCACGAATTTTAGGTGCACCTGTAATTGAGCCACCCGGCAAAGCAGATAACAATACATCAAAGGGTCTGACTTCAGCTTTTAAGGTTGCGGTGACTTCACTGACCATGTGATGTACTTGTTTAAAGCTTTCGATATTAAATAACTTCGGTGTTTTAACGCTGCCAATTTCGGCATAGACACTTAAATCATTACGCAGTAAATCGACAATCATGACATTTTCGGCACGATCTTTTTCAGAGTTAATCAGTTGCTGTTTAGAGGCTTGATCTTGTGCAGGATCTTGAAAACGCGGCATGGTGCCTTTAATCGGTTTGGTTACAATATTGCGATTGGCATTAAACTCAATAAATAACTCTGGTGAGCAACTGAGCAATTCAAAATCGCCACTTCTTAAATAACCTGCATAAGGGGCTTGGGTCAGCTGCCAAATTTTTTCTGCACTGGCAAGTAAGCGCCCTTCGGCTTGTCCTACAAATTCTTGGGTTAAGTTAATTTGGTAGCAATCACCTGCCACAATATAATCTTGCACTTGGTTAAAAGCTTGGCTGTACTCAGCTTTGCTCCAACGTGCTTGGCAAGCTTGCGTTAAACAAAACTCAAGTTGAGGCTGTTGTTGTAGTAATTGTTGTAGATAATCAAACTGCGCTTGGGCAGCGGGATTGCTACTGTTAAAATACCATGCATCGTGCTCTAAACTGATGTAACTGTGACACATGGCCAAGAGTAAACTTGGTTGAGACTTATGTTGCAGTTCAATGGCTTGTGCTGCGCCGTGGTCATAGCTGATAAAACCCATCACACCACCGGTAAAGCGTTTTTGATCAGCGCTGGTGGTTGTGCTTTTAATCAAGGCGCTAAAATCCTGTGCTGCGCTTTGACTGTACTCATTTAAACCCGTTGCTTGAAAATATTGCATGCCGTGTGGCTGTAGCACACAGTACTGTTCAGGAAAACAGCCAATGACTGCCTGACCTTGATTGTATAAATAGATCAAAGGGTCTAACAGGTGCAGTTGATTAATTAACTCAGCAGGGCTTTGTAAGGGGCACAGTCGTTGGGAAAAAACAGCAGCGTGGCTCATAAATCTACATAGGCGACAAAGAGACGCCTAGTGTAGCGAAATTTATGCAAGATGCAGTGCCATAAGCGTAACCAAACAACGCAATTTTAGTGGCTTAAGCTGACCTTGTTGGAGTTTTAAGCGATCTTAACCGGTATGATCTAAACGTGAGCCTAAGGTTTCTAAGTGCATATCAAACTGCTGTGTTTTACGGTCAGTAAAATAATGACGTAAAGTGCGTTCTACGCTTGGAAAAGCCAATTGTTCCCAAGGAATTTCATCTTCACTAAATAAGCGCGATTCGATGGTTTCTTCGCCGGCACCAAATTTTCCATCCATTAATTGGGCTTTAAACAACACATAAATTTGCCCAATCCGTGGAATATTGTACATGCAGTACAATTGTTCAATAGTTACTTCCGCTTCTGCTTCTTCGCGCGTTTCGCGGGCTGCGCCTTGCTCCATGGTTTCAAATAATTCCATGTAGCCGGCAGGTAACGTCCATAAGCCATAGCGGGGCTCAATAGCACGGCGACACAGCAATACTTTATCTTGATGAATCACCAAAGCGCCACAAATGACTTTGGGATTAACATAATGAATCGAGCCACAACTGCTACACACCTGACGTACTTGGTGGTCGCCTAAAGGAATTTTTTCGACGGTTTTTTGTCCGCAGTTGCCACAAAAGTTCATATTCATCATCAAGGATAAAGTGATGCTTTGAGAATAGCGTAAAAAAAGCCCCTCTGCATCATCTGATCACGCTATCCTTTAGAATAAAAATTCAGCTATGATGCTGTTTAATCCCTTCAATTAGGACGTAGAGCCAACGACATGGATGATCGTGAACTGACGTTATTACTCCAACAACGCTTACGCTTTTCAAAACGGGTGCGCCAAGCGCAAGCCGCGGTTTTAATTGCCATTACTCAAGAAGCCGAGCCTAAAGTGCTGCTAACGCGGCGTTCGGTTTACTTAAATAGCCATCCGGGAGAGGTTTCATTTCCCGGAGGTAAGCGAGACCCACAAGATACCAGCAACATTGTGGTGGCGTTACGCGAGGCACAAGAAGAAACCGGTTTAAATCCCTTTGATGTAGAACTCATTGGTGATTTACCTATGCAAAAAGCCCGTAATGGCATGTTGGTTAAACCTGTGGTTGGTTTTATTCCACCCAACTTGGCTCTTGTGCCACAGCCAACCGAAATTGATCGTATTTTTTATGTATCGTTGCGCAAAATGTTAGAGGCACAACCCATTCCTTATGAAGTACGTTATCAGCATCAATCCTTGTATTTTCCAAGTTTTCGTTTAGAAAATGAGATTATTTGGGGCTTAACAGCACGCATGTTGGTGTCTTTGTTTCAATACGGTTTGGACTATCGTAAAGAATGGCCATTTTTACTGAATTCGCCAGCATTTAAGCTTAAAAAATAAGACTGTTGCTTAGCATTAAGATGAAAAAACACAATGTGAAGCCTTGGGCTTTTTTGTAGCGCGTATCGCCAAGTTTTCAGCAGTAGAGTATCATAGCCGCCGTTCTCATATATTTTAAAACAAAGGTTTGGCATGAAATTGCTGGCACTCGAAACTGCCAATCAGCAGTGTTCCGTCTGTATGGTGGATGACACCCAAGACATATTTTTTGATTTAGACGCCCGCGCCAGAGCTCAAACGCAAACCATTTTGCCTATGATTGAGCAGGCATTATTAAAAGCCAATATTGAAGCAAGTGAGCTTAGTACAATTGCCTTTAGTCGTGGGCCGGGTTCATTTAGCGGTGTACGTATTAATGCTGCGGTGGCACAAGCGTTGGCATGGGCCAATGATTTACCTGTAGTGCCTGTGTCTACCTTACAAGCCTTAGCGCAAGCGGCTTATCGTATGGCAGGTTTAACTGCGGTTACTGCAGTGATTGATGCACGTATGAATGAAGTGTATATCGCCAGCTTTAAGTTAGACGAACACGGCATTATGCAGGCGCTTGACCAAGAACAACTCCTCAGTTATGACCAGGCAAAAACAGTTCAGCAATTTACTTTGGTCGGTTCGGGCAGCGTGTTGGTAGATGCAAGCGCAACTGAGTATCAAGCGATTGATGCCACAGCACAAGATATTGCCAGCATTGCACGTCAAGCTGCATTACAACAACAGTGGGTCAGTGCTGAATTTGCATTGCCTGTTTATCTACGTGATGATGCGTGGAAAAAAATTCCTGAGCAAGGCAAAGCATAATTTAGGTAAATATTATGGATCTTTTATTGCTATTAAAAGCAGCAATTATGGGGATTGTGGAGGGGATTACCGAGTTCCTGCCCATTTCTAGTACCGGTCATTTGATTTTAGCCGCCGAGCTAATGAACTTTTGGACTAAGGAAAAAAGTGATGTATTTGTAATTGCCATCCAAATGGGTGCAATTGCAGCGGTCATTTATGAATACTGGGCACGTCTTTGGGGGGCCGCCACCGGAATTGTCAGTGGTGAGCCTCAAGGGCGCCGTTTAGGGATTGGTTTAATTTTAGCGTCGATTCCAATTGTTTTGGTGGGTCTAAGCTTTGGTCAAACAGTTAAAGCATTCTTGTTTAACGACATTGCGATTGCGATTGGTTTGATTGTGGGCGGTTTAATTATTATTTGGATTGAGAAAAATCCACCGCAGGTGCGCACACAAGAAGTTGAAGACTTAAGTATTAAAGATGCCATTTGGATTGGTTTAATTCAAGTTTTGTCATTAATTCCGGGCACATCACGTTCAGGTGCCACCATTATTGGTGCCATGTTCTTAGGTGTATCGCGTAAAGCGGCTACGGAATTTTCCTTCTTTTTAGGGATTCCAGTGATTGTGGGTGCAGGTTTATTAGATCTGTATCAAAGCTATCACGTATTTGAAGGTGCAGCAGATTGGACCGTCATTGGTGTTGGTTTGCTGGTTTCCTTTATTTCAGCATTGCTGCTCATTCGTGCGTTAGTGGCGTATGTGGCAAAGCGTGATTTTATGGTGTTTGCGTGGTATCGCATTGTCTCAGGATTAGTGATTTTATTATTTGCATGGACAGGTTGGACCTTATGGTAAGCGCTTTACGCTTATACGCAGAACAGACCTTTGTTGAACAAGCACAGCACTATGCTGCTGTGCTTGGTATGCGTGGGGTGAGTGTAGAGATTGAGCTGATTGAAAAGCTTGGATCACGCTTTTTACGCTTAAACCCTGAGTTGGCGTTATGCGTAGATCAAGACGGTTTATGGTTGGCAGCCAATGGCATGAAAATGCAACCCGATTGGAAAGGTGAAAGCGGTCGTTTAAAACGTGCTTCGTTAAAATCAGAGATGATTGCTCGTGCGTGTAATATAGCTGAAAAACCACGCCTAATTGATGCCACCGCAGGTTTAGGGCATGACAGTTTACTTATGGCACATTTAGGCGCGCATGTTACTTTGGTAGAGCGTCACCCTATTTTATTTACCTTGCTTGAAGACACCCAACAACGTGCCTTAGACGATAAAATCTTACATGCTGCGGCAGCACGAATTCGCTTAGTATTTAGTGATTCAGCTGATTATTTAGCTCAGCAGGCAAGTTTAGTGCAAGTGGTGGATGTGGTGTATTTAGATCCTATGTTCCCACAGCGCGACCAAAATCAAAATGCAGCCAAAAAACAAGCACAGGTCAAAAAGCAAATGCAGCTGTTGCATATGTTGTTACCTGAAGATGGTGAAATGGATTTGGGTGATCATTTGCTGCCCTTGGCACAAAAAATTGCTAAACGTGTGGTGGTGAAACGCCCACGTCTTGCTGTGTTTTTGGCAGGGCAAAGCACCGAGCACCAATGGTTAGGTGACGCATGTCGTTTTGATGCGTATTTTCAACATGATCTCAACACCTAGTTGCTGCATTTTTAAACATTGTTGTGTTATATAGTATTTAAAAGCATTAAGAAAACTGCCATTCGGCATACACTTCATCGCGCACCTTTGGCAGGCATTGCATAGATAATTCCATGATTGACTTTAAACCTTCCATTAATTTTTGGCACGATTTTAAAAGCAACCAAGTGGCCGGCATGTGGTTATTTGTGGGTTCACGCCGTGCCTTACAAATCGTGCGTCCATCTATTGCCCAATTAATGGTTTGGGGGATATTGGGTGGCTGTGCCAATACTTTATTTGCATGGCTCAGTGCTGGTGAAGTTGGAGAGTTTAACTCACAAGGCTTGGTCAGTTATGCATTATGGCCATTTATTGCCTTAATGGTGGGGATTTTTCTCTCCCAACGCATTAATAATCCACGCTTAATGTTAGTGCCTGCTGTGCTATGGTTGGTGCTTGATACGCATGTGGCATTATTGCAAAGCCTGATTCAATATTTAGGCATGATGGATTGGCTGCCGTATGTGTTTTATGACTATTTGCCTGCCTTATTTATGGTGTTGTTTGTTTGGCAAAGTTTGGCGGTGGTGTGGGTCTTTGCCCGTGAGCTAAAATGGCCATGGTGGGAACGTGCTTTAATTATGATCGCCACTTTGTTTACCTTGGTGGTGTGGCAAATTTCTGCCAAAAGCCAACCGATTTGGAAAGTTGAGCAATTACCGCCAAGCATTAGTGAGGCGACACTGTATGCGCAACCTAAAGTGCTTAATCAAGCCCTACAAGGCATTCAATTTGGTGAGTTTTCACAAAGTCATTGGTATTTTTTAGGGGTGGCAGGGGCAAGTTATCAAGAGGTATTTAAATCCGAAGTTGAGCGAATTCGTGAACAGTTTGACACCCGTTTTGGCACCTTTGGTCGATCTATGGTGTTGATCAATCACGCAAGCACCCTCGAAACGCAGCCCATTGCCTCTAAAACCAGTATTGAGTTGGCACTGAAACGTATTGGTCAGCAAATGAATCGTGACAGTGATGTGTTGTTTTTATATATGACGTCACATGGCTTGCCACAGCAATTTGAGCTTGAAAACGCGCCAATTGATTTAGCTTATGTAGAACCCACATGGTTACGCGATACTTTAGATAAAGCGGGTATTCGTTGGCGGGTGATTGTGATCTCGTCATGTTTTTCAGGCAGTTTTGTATCAGCTTTGCAAGACGAAAATACTTTGGTGATAACCGCATCAGCAGCAGATCGCGAATCATTTGGGTGTAGCAATGAAGCCGATTACACCTACTTTGGGCGTGCTTTATTTGATGAAGCCATGCGTGAGCAAGATGATTTTGAAAGTGCATTTTTGCAAGCCAAAGAAACTGTGGCAAGATGGGAAGCAGCGCAAGGCTTTGAGCCTTCTGAGCCACAGTGGGTTATGGGCAAAAATATGCAACTGATGTTGCCGCAACTTGAGCAACGTTTATTTCCATCAAAACAAGCTGCACCTTAAAAGGAAAATTCATGCAACTTTTACAAAGCAACCAATGTTTCTTGGGTGAACAAAGAATCTATAGCTTCGCCTCAAAAAGCTTAAAAAAAGACAGCAAATTTGGAATTTTTTTACCACCTCAAGCTTTAAATGGACAGGCCTGTCCGGCATTGTTTTACTTGGCGGGTTTAACGTGTAATGAGGAAACCTTTGCTATTAAAGCCCATGCACAGCGCTTAGCGGCACAGTTAGGTTTGATTTTAGTGACCCCTGATACTTCACCGCGTGGCGATGATGTTGCGCAAGGTGATCATTGGGATTTGGGTCAGGGTGCAGGTTTTTATATTAATGCTACACAAGCGCCTTGGGCTGAACATTATCAAATGCAAAGTTTGATTGCAGATGAACTGTATGCTTTGGTAGAAGCTGAATTTAATGTGGCCGCAGGCAAAGTTGGTATTTTTGGTCACTCGATGGGTGGACATGGTGCTTTAACCTTGGCGCTGAAATTTCCTGAAAAATTTAAATCAGTCTCAGCCTTTGCCCCGATTTGTGCACCGAGCCAATGTCCTTGGGGTGAAAAAGCTTTTTCGCATTATTTAGGTGAAGACCGTGAGACTTGGTTAGCCCATGATGCAAGCGCTTTAATTACACAAAAAGGGCCCTTGTTTAACGATATTTTAATTGATCAAGGTCTAAAAGATCAGTTTTATAGTCAGCTTAATCCAGCACAATTTCAAGCGGCTTGTAACAGCGTAGGTCAGAAGTTGAGCTTACGTGAGCATGAAGGTTATGATCATGGTTATTACTTTATCCAAAGTTTTATGGACGATCATTTGCAGTATCACGCCGTGCAATTACAATCTTAAATCAAGAGGCGCTTAGCCTCTTTTTTAATGCCAAGTGACGCTAAACTCAGTGTGTGCCATACGGTTTAGATGATCAATCACCACTTTTTGAATATGGCTAAAATCTGCCACTTGACCTGTAATCTTCACGTCTAAGCATGCAGCTTGTGGCGTGAGGGTAATGGTGTAGTCGGGCATTAAAATCAGCAGGTCTTGCTCATTTTGCTGGACTTCAAATTTATGTTTCCAATGATTCAATAAACGTTTGGCAATACGGGCACCTTCTGTAGTGCTAATTTGAGTTGTGGTCTGCATAGTTTGTGCTCTTTAAAGTATGTTTACAGTTTAAAGCTGAGCTGATGCACTGCCTAGTCGTCTATTGCAACGCTGCGTTATGTAAATGTAGTCCATTAGATCGAATCAGCCAACAGCGCATTTTGGCAAGAATTTGTTATAATCGAGCTTGTTTTTAATATTGATACAGCCAGGTACTCCAATGTCCAAGCCATATTTAATTGCACCGTCTATTTTGTCTGCTGACTTTGCCCGTTTGGGTGAAGAAGTTGAAAATGTGTTGGCGGCAGGTGCCGATGTGGTCCATTTTGATGTGATGGACAACCATTATGTACCTAACCTCACATTTGGTGCAGGCGTATGTAAAGCCCTTAAAAAATATGGTATTCAAGCACCGATTGATGTGCATTTAATGGTCAAGCCGGTAGATCGCATGATTGGTGATTTCTTAGAAGCCGGTGCAGATATTATTACCTTTCACCCCGAAGCATCTGATCATATTGATCGCTCTTTACAGTTAATTCAATCAGGTGGTGCTAAAGCAGGCTTGGTATTTAACCCAGCCACGCCATTACATTATCTTGACTATGTATTGGATAAAGTGGACCAAGTATTGTTAATGAGTGTGAACCCAGGCTTTGGTGGACAAAAGTTCATTCCAATGACTTTGGAAAAACTACGTGAAGCACGCAAAATTATTGATGCCTCAGGACGTGATATTCGTTTAGAGGTAGATGGTGGTGTTACCCCTGCTAATATTCGTGAAATTGCAGAAGCGGGTGCAGATATGTTTGTTGCAGGTTCGGCAATTTTTGGTCAACCCGATTATCAAGCAGTGATTGAAAAAATGCGTGCTGAGCTTGCTTTAGTCGGCAGCCAACGAGTTTAAGAGCTGGTTTAAATCAGAGCGCTTTGGCGCTCTTTTTTATGTATTAGATGCTTTATTCTAGGGCGCTTTTTGAGTAAAATTAAGCCGGTTACGCTATTTTTTAAACAATAAACTGCGAATTAGGCTAAAATTGGGGCCAATCTAAAGCTTGTGCTATGTTTTGGGTAGGTTTTATATAAATTGCCTTATAGTGGTGCAATAAGAGTTTAAATAAAAAAATTGACTAAGGAGGAACGACCTCCCTTGTTTAAGCATAAAATTTAAACAAGAAAAATAGTCAGGACGGCCTGACTCTATTAAAAGAGGAGGGCGACATGGCCTGGATGGTTCTTATTTTAGCGGGTATTTTTGAAGTGGTATGGGCCTACAGTATGAAACTGTCAGAGGGCTTTACCAAACTGACCCCAAGTTTGGTTACGATTGTATTTATGTTATTAAGCTTTGGCTTATTGGCATATTCCATGAAAACTTTACCACTCGGCACAGCTTATACCATTTGGACAGGCATTGGTGCGGTAGGGGCTTTTGTGGTGGGTATTTTGGTTTTAGGTGAACCTGTCACGCCCATGCGTTTTTTAGCTGCAGTACTCATCGTGTCTGGCTTATTACTGATGAAATTATCCTCTTAAAATTTTAAAATCTTGTGATGTAAACATTACACGATTTTTTTTATTTAAAAAATTACTGTTGATGTGTATAGCAATTTACTTATGTGATCAAAGGATCTTCTGATTTAACTGCGCTCACTGTATTAAATTGATCACTTAAAAAATATATTTTAGGCACAGGGTGCGATTAATCTAGCCACACGCCAAGCTGCACATTGAATTGCTTTTAAGTTATATTGATGAAAATATCAGCAGCTTTATGTTATGTACGTTTCTTGTGATTATGTTTCGCCTCTTGGGGTGCTGTGTTTAGTGGCACAGCAAAACGCTTTGGTTGCACTGCTGCTAAAAGATGATGCTCGTTTAGCACATTTTGAGGCAAGCGAAGTTGCAAAACACGCAGTTTTACAGCAAACCCAACAACAATTAAACGAGTACTTTCAAGGACTACGCCACAATTTTACAGTACCTTTAGCACCTCAAGGCACACCATTTCAACAAAAGTGCTGGCAGGCTTTAACACACATTCCTTATGGGCAAACCCGAAGCTATCAACAACAAGCTCAAATGATTCAACAGCCTCAAGCATGCCGTGCAGTGGGTGGAGCTAATGCCAAAAATCCGATTTTAATTATGATTCCTTGCCATCGTGTGATTGGTGCAAGTGGTCAGTTGGGCGGATTTTCAAGTGGAATCAACAATAAGAAATTTTTACTCACTTTAGAACACGTTTCAATATAAGGATTTTGATATGTCATTTTCTGCTCTTATTCTTGGTCTGATTGTTGTACTGTTTTTATTCTTATTGTGGAAGAAAAATACATACAAAAAAACACCTGCGCATGATGCACCGAGTCGCGCTCAAGAAAAAGGGCAACGAGGTGAGCAACTGGTCATTGAGCAATATCAGCAACACTTTGGTGATGAGTATCTTTTATTAAATAATTGTACTTTTATAGATCAAGCTAATGGTTCAACTCAGGTGGATCATATTCTCATCAGTCCATATGGCATTTTTGTTATAGAAACCAAATATTATGCGGGTCTGATTTTTGGCAGTAAAGACAGTAAAGTCTGGACGCAATGCTTACCTAATTCTAAACAAACCTTTCAAAATCCAATTTTCCAAAATAAAAAGCATATCAGTGTGCTTGGGGATTTATTAAAAGAACATATTGCGCCATACGCTTTGCATTCAGTGATTGTTTTTAATGGCAAAAGCCAATTTAAGTATGAGATGCCAACGCACGTTGTGTCAGGCGGGCAGTGGATACATTATGTTAAAACTTTTCGTACCCAAATTATGAATTTAGATGAAGTGGCTGCTATTTATGCCCATTTACAAAAAAGTGCATTACCCCAAAATCAGGCAACTGAACAATTGCATATCGAAAATTTAAAACGTAAATATACTGAACAAAATCAACAAAAAAGCCCGTAATTGACGGGCTTTTTTTTAAAAACGTTTTGGAATGCGTTGACCGCCTACCACGGGAATTTCGGCGTGTTGCAGTACTTCAAATAACCACTGTTCAGCTTGTTGTACTGCATCTTTTAGCGTTTCATCTTGGGCTAAGCGACCTGCAATAAAACTCGCAAGTGAGCAGCCTGAGCCATGGTATTCACCTTCTAAACGTGGGCAGCGACTTTGTGCCACTTGTTGGCCGGCAATGTATAAGGTGTTTTGAATGTAATCGGGGGTATCTTCATGCCCACCTTTGACCAATACAGCATGCGCACCCATTGCAAATAACTTTTGTGTTGCCTGTTCTAAATCTTCTTCACCGGTTAAAGCACGTAGTTCCACGGTATTGGGAGTAACAATGCTGGCTAGTGGAATTAACTCAACAAATGCTTTGACTAAGGTCGCTTGATTGCCAAGTGAACCGCCGCTATTGGCCACCAATACAGGATCGAGCACATAAGTATATTCAGGATGGGCACGCAGAAAATCTGCCAAAGCTGCAATATTGTCCGTAGTGCCAAGCATACCTGACTTTACACAACGAATGGGTAAGTCTTGCACCACAGCATTGGTTTGTGCCAACAGTAATTCTTTGCTGGTGGCTTCAAAACCAAAGACTTGTTGTGAGTTTTGAACAGTGAGCGCAGTACAGGCAATCGCCGCATGCGCACCGCTTGCACCAATCGCTTCAATATCAGCCTGTAAACCTGCCCCACCTGAAGGGTCAAGACCAGAAAAACAAAGTACAGTCGCGCGCACGGGGCAGTCCTTTCAATTTAAAATTGCGCTAGTATAGGCAACTTTGTGATGTTCGGGGCGTGTAGTGCTTAAAAATATTTTGCTCGATTTAGATGGAACTTTAACAGATCCAAAAGTAGGAATTACCACATCGGCACGTTATGGCTTGGCCAAAGTGGGTCACGCAGTTGCCGAAAGCGAAAATTTAGATTGGATTATTGGACCACCTTTAAAGGCATCTTTGGCTAAAATTTTAAATGTTGCAGCAGATGATGATTTGGCTGAACAAGCTTTATTGGGCTATCGTGAGCGTTTTTCGGTTACAGGTTTATTTGAAAACCAAGTCTATCCTGATGTGGCGGAAACTTTAGCGCTGTTAACACAACGCGGTTTTACTTTATTTGTGGCCACTGCTAAACCGACTATTTACGCCAAGCAAATTCTAGCACACTTTAAATTAAGCCCTTATTTTAAAGAAATTTATGGCAGTGAGTTAACTGGCGAGCGTACCAATAAGGGCGATTTAATTGAATATATTTTAGCTGAACAGCAGTTAAACCCTAAACAATGCTTAATGGTGGGCGATCGTGAATACGATATTTTAGGTGCACGCCGTCATGGTATAGAAACTATTGCAGTTGAATACGGATATGGCTCAGAAGCAGAAATTAGCGCCGCCAAACCAAAAGCCCGTATTCAACATTTTAAACAACTGCTTGAGTGTTTATAAGCCTAAAAGTTGTTTTAAGTGTGCCGTTAAGCTTGCGATATCAATGGGGGTATGTGGCAAGCTTAAGGTTTGATAATGATCACCACGCATTTTACGATCAATTTCAAACAAGACATGGGTTTGTTGAGCCGTGGTGACAAAAGACACTTCAAGTTCGTTTAAATTGCTCAGCCATGCATTGGGACGAAATTCTAATTCCTGATAACAACCAATCGTAGATTGAAAATGCCCACCACGCAATTGACCGCGTTCAACATCGGCTGAATATAAACTCAAACCACATTGCTCAAGCGCCGTGATGACAGCTTGCATAGGCGGGCTTGGATAAATCGCTAAGGCATCATCATCGTGGGCATCAATTGCCCAATCAATATCTAAATGGGTATGTAGCCATACTTGAGTTTGATTGTAATGACAGTTGAGCTGGGTGATGGGGGTTTCAAACGGCAGAATTAAATTAAAGGGACATTGATGCGTTTGCTCGGCAAGCAAATCAAAGGCACCACTCATGGGCCAACGGGCAATACATTGCGCCTGACGTGATTCATGCTCGCCACTTTCAACTTCCACCATGGTCATCAGCTCAAGTGAAATGGCATTAATACGCTTGGTGCTACTGGCACCTTTAAAATGAATTGAACCTTGCAGGTGTTGTCCAACTTGTAAATGCGGCGTATTTAAAATAGTATCGACTTGTATGCCTTGTAAGCCAAAACTAGATAAAACTTGCTTAAACATATCCATCCTTAACTAAGCTCTAAATACAGACTTTCTTTAACTTCTTCCATCACCACGTAACTATGTGACGACGCTGAAGCGGGCAATTGTTTAAGCAAATCGCCAAGCAAACGACGATAAGCACTCATTTCTTTTAAACGTGCTTTGACTAAATAATCAAATTCACCCGAAATCAAATGACACTCTAATACTTCGGGTAGGGCACTTAAGTTTTCTGCCACTTGTTCAAAGACTTCACCTGATTTGGCCGAGAGTTTAATTTCCACAAACACCAACAAATTACGGTCGACTTTTTGGGGATCAATTCGCGCGTGGTAGCCCAAAATTATCCCTTCACGTTCAAGGCGTTTTACCCGTTCTGAACAGGGCGTGGTCGACAAATGCACGCGTGCTGCCAGCTCACTCATCGAGATACGACCTTCTTTTTGCAAAATGTCTAGGATTTGATAGTCGATCCGATCTAAAGGGCGCATTTCTTTTTTCCTGTTTTAGCTGTATCTAGCAGACGAAATTGTCCTTTTCACTCTCTTTTAGCACAAAAAATAGTGAATTTCACTATGCGATCGTTCATATACTAGACAAATCAACTAGAATAATGTGAGGTAGGCATCATGCGAGTGCTGGTATTAGGAAGTGGTGTGATTGGTGTGGCAAGTGCCTACTACCTTGCAGCCCAAGGTGCACAGGTGACGGTGTTGGATCGTCAAAGCGGTCCGGCTGAAGAAACCAGCTTTGCCAATGCAGGTCAAATCTCGCCCGGCTATTCAACGCCGTGGGCAGCACCGGGTATTCCGTTTAAAGCAGTCAAATGGATGTTTCAGCATCATGCACCTTTAGCCATTAATTTAGATGGGAGCTTGTGGCAGCTAAATTGGATGGCACAGATGCTCAAAAACTGTAATCCTGCCAGTTATAGTATTAACAAAGAGCGTATGACCCGTGTGGCTGAATATAGCCGTGATTGCTTACGTCAACTGCGCCAAGATACCGGTATTCACTATGAACACCGCTCTAAAGGCACGCTGCAAGTGTTTAGAAACGAAGCTCAACTCGACATGGTGCAACGTGATATTGCGGTATTACAAGCGTGTGGCGTGTCACATCAGTTGCTTGTGGGTGCCGAGCAACTTGCCCAAGTAGAACCAGCTTTGGCATATGCCCAAGACAAATTAGTGGGTGGCTTACATTTACCCAATGATGAAACCGGCGATTGCTACTTGTTTACCAACGCTTTAGCTGGCGTGGCTCAAGAGTTGGGCGTAGAGTTTAAATTTAACCAAAATGTAGAACGCTTAATTACACAAGGTGATGAAATTAAAGGCGTGGTGGTTAATGGCGAGGTACTTACCGCAGACAAATATGTGTTGGCATTTGGGAGCTATTCGCGTGATTTCTTAAAGCCATTGCAATTAGATTTACCGGTGTATCCAGTGAAAGGTTATTCTTTAACCGTCCCTATTGTTGATGAAAAATTTGCGCCACAGTCTACCGTGTTAGATGAAACTTATAAAATTGCAATGACCCGTTTTGATCAACGTATTCGAGTGGGTGGGATGGCAGAATTAAGTGGTTTTAACCGTGAGTTAAATACCGATCGTCGTGCCACTTTAGAGATGGTCACCCAAGAGCTATTTCCTGGTGGAGATTTAAGCCAAGCAGAATTTTGGACAGGCTTACGTCCAATGACACCAGACAGTACGCCAATTATTGGCGCAACGCGTTTTAGCAATTTATTCTTAAATACAGGACATGGCACTTTAGGCTGGACCATGGCGTGTGGCTCAGGAAAATTAATTAGTGATTTGGTCATGAATCATCAGCCAGATATTAGTACTGAAGGGCTTTCGATTCAGCGTTATGCTGCTTAAAACAAAAAAAATCCCCGACTTATCGGGGATTTTTTTGGGCTGTTAAAGGGTGGGTTTAACCACCACTAAAATCACCACAGCAAATAAAATAAAGGTTGGTAATTCATTAAAAAAACGCCAAAACTTATGCGATTTATAATGTGCGTTATTGATTAATTTTTGACGATAATAACCGCACACCAAATGATAAATCACCAATAAGCCCACCAAGCCCACTTTAAGGTAAAACCACAATGCTTCATGGTAGTGACGGGTGGCGTCACCCCAATCGACTAAAAAGTGCGCCGTGATTAATGTGGCAAGCATAGCCGGCCACATAATGCCACGGTACAACTTGCGCTCCATGACTTCAAAGCGCTGATGACTGATATGATCTTCACTCATCGCGTGGTACACAAACAGCCGTGGCAGATAAAAAAGCGCTGCAAACCAACACACCACGGCAATAATATGTAACGCTTTTACCCAAAGGAAAGCATCAGAAGGAGCATCCATTAAATCACCCTAAGGGTGTATTAGCCTTCCCATTTTTTGAAAACAAGACAAGCATTTACACCGCCAAAACCAAAACTGTTACTCATCACAGTATTCAATTTTGCGTCACGTTTTTCAAGCACGATATCAAATGGTTTTGCACCTTCATCCAGTTCCGTCACGTTAATGTTTGGTGCGATAAAGTCATTTTGCATCATTAAAACTGAGTAAATTGCTTCATGTACGCCTGCAGCACCTAAGCTATGACCGGTCATTGACTTAGTTGAGCTGAGCGGTGGTACTTGACCTGCACCAAAAGCACGTTCCATTGCAAGCAGTTCAGTGATGTCACCGGCAGGGGTTGAGGTACCATGGGTATTTACATAGTCAATTTTATCTACGCCATGTGCTTTAGCTTCTTCTAATGCCATAATTACACAACGTGTTGCACCTTCACCACTTGGTGCAACCATGTCTGCGCCATCAGCATTGGCAGCATAACCGACAACTTCGGCTAAGATATTTGCACCACGCGCTTGAGCATGTTCGAGTGATTCAAGCACCACAAAACCGCCACCGCCTGCAATCACAAAACCATCACGGTCTGCTGAATATGGGCGTGATGCTGTTTCTGGGGTTTCATTGTATTTAGAGCATAAAGCGCCCATTGCATCAAACAACAAGCTTTGTGACCAATGATCTTCTTCACCACCACCGGCTAACATTAAATCTTGTTTGCCAAGTTGAATCATGTTGTAAGCATAACCAATGGCATCTGCTGAGGTTGCACATGCACTGGTAATCGTATGTGAGATACCTTGTAATTTAAATGCCACACCTACGTTTGCAGTAATGGTGTTGGTCATGTTGCGTGGTACAAAGAAAGGCCCAACTTTACGCGCGCCTTTGCTTTGTAAAAGCTCATTCATTTCAATCACAGATGCAGTTGAACCACCGCCTGAACCACCTGTAATACCGTAGCGCGGATTACCAGCTAAATCTTCAGCTTTAAGACCTGCATGTTCAACGGCAGCAACTGCTGAGTTGTAGGCGTACATGGCACATACACCCATGAAACGTTTTAATTTACGATCAATATTGTCAAAATCTTGTTCTGCTGCGGCACTGACATGACTCTTAAAGTTAAGATCTGCGTAAGTTTGGTTAAAACGTGTGCCAGAAACTCCGTTCTGTAACGAATGTAAGACATCGTCTAATGTATTGCCGATGCATGAATTGATGCCCATACCAGTGATTACAACACGTTTCATCTACAGTTCCTTTATATCGTGATTTTTTGAAGTATAACGCGCACAAAATGCTGCATACTGATGTTTTTCAATGCCTTCATAATAGCAGAAAGATTTTTGATTTCTTATGGCAAATCCTATGCCTGTTGATCAGTGTTTTGTTTTATAGTCACATTGTGGTTAATTTAACCAAAAGATACATAATCAAGTTGAGATAAACCTAGACAGCACCTAGTATTTAGCCAGAAAGTTCAAATTTACACGAAGGGGTAAATCAACGTGAACAGCAAAAATAATCAAGTCGATGGATTGTTGCAAAATGCACTTGGGGTGGCTAAAAAGCTCAGTAGCTCAAGTCTAGATGCACTAAATAAAGTGGCACAAAATCAGAAAAAATCTCAAAGCTCGACGCAACTGCCTGAACAAAATGATCAGATGCCAAATCTGTCGCAACAGTTGCTTGGGCGTCATTACCATACTGTCAATAAAGTCACCGGTTTTATTGCTCCTGATTTAACCGATAAATTTTCAGATTACGTCTTTGAGCAACTCAATTATTTAAGTTCAAATTTAGCTTCAGTCGATCGGGTTTTAGACGAAGCAGGGGTGCAAGATTTAGAGCAACTCACTCAAGATATGGATCGCTCAAAACGCATCAGCGATGTACTGGCTGCACAAAATAAATGGCTGGCCTCCGCCCAAGGTGCATTCAGTGGTGCAACAGGTGTCATTGGCTCTGCTGTGGATGTGCCAGCATCGTTTATTTTGTCATTGCGCAGTATCTACCAAATTGGACGTGCCTATGGTTTTGAGCTGAATCAAGATGCGGAAAAAGACATGGTGCAGTTTATTTTTAAACATATTGACTTAAACTTAATTGTGCAAAAGCAAACGTTGCTCATGGCCATAAAAGCATTGTCAAATTCTCTAGAAAAGCATGATTTAAATGGTCTACAGCAACTGCTTGGCAGCAGCCAAGATGCCAATACCTTAAAACAGTGGCTAAAAGGGGAACAAGATGAAGCCAAATTTGATTGGCTCAATCATCTGCCTAAATTGAGTATGCTCAGTAAGCTTACACCGCTTGCCAGCGCTTCATTGAGTGCAGCGTATAGTTGGAAATTATTAGAAGATGTGAATCAAAAAGCACAAGACATTTTTTCACAAGCGCGTGCTTATATGCAGCAGCATCAAGAGTTAAATTTGTCGCCCATTGCAGCGTATGAAAAATCGCGTGCCTACTTTGCAGCTCAGCAGCAAGTGGGAGAATTAAAGCTTGATCAAGAATTTGAACTTAAAGATCACGCTACCATTGCTAAAGTCGTGATTCAAAAAAAGGACCAAGCTGTTGAAGTGCTACAAGAAGCCCAAGATCAAGTCGAAATTGGCTTAAAGCAGTTGGCAAACAAGATGGTTGAAGCGCATGAGGTCTCTCAGCAACAGCCGGCTTTATCCTCAATAGAGCCAGATTCAGTGCCTCAAGCATTGGTTCAAGAGACAAAATCTATGGATAAAGCCTTAGATAATCGCCAAACTGAAACGCAGCGCTTGGACCCACAAGCCAAGTGATCAGTAGTCAAAACGAGTTTAATCGTAATTTTTTTGTATTTTTTTGATGCTTAAGTGATTTTGCTTGAATGGCTTATGTTGACCATTTGACGATCTTATCTTACAATTATATGCCCTCAAAAAGTGGTACATTTTTTGGGGCTTTTTATTAACGGGAGAATTGCCAAATGGCAACAACAAATCAGTTGATCCGTAAGGGTCGTACAACTTTAGTTGAAAAATCTAAAGTTCCTGCGTTGAAGGCTTGTCCACAACGTCGTGGTGTTTGTACACGTGTTTACACAACTACACCTAAAAAACCTAACTCAGCAATGCGTAAAGTTTGCCGTGTTCGCTTAACTTCTGGTTTTGAAGTTTCTAGCTACATCGGTGGTGAAGGCCATAACTTACAAGAGCACAGTGTTGTTCTTATCCGTGGTGGTCGTGTTAAAGACTTACCAGGTGTACGTTACCATACCGTTCGTGGTTCTTTAGACTGTGCTGGCGTGAAAGATCGTAACCAGTCACGTTCTAAATACGGTACTAAACGTCCTAAGAAATAATTGATCTTTCGAGATTAATTTCTTAGTTCGTTAGAACTGCAATCCTTTATCGTCTCGCTTGTCTGATTTCTGCATTAATTTTGTGAAAATTCCAAGCGACGTGTAGTAAGGCCAGCTAAAGGTACATGACACTTTGTACATATGCTGGATAAACCTGAAGTGTCAATTTTATTAGGTGTATTAAAATGCCAAGACGTCGCGTAGTTGCTGCCCGTGAAATCCTTCCGGATCCTAAGTTCAGCAGCCAAACAATCGCTAAATTCATGAACCACGTAATGCAAGATGGTAAAAAATCTATTGCTGAAAGTATCGTTTACGGTGCTTTAGACCGCGTTCAAGAAAAATCTAAAGTAGACCCAGTTGAATTTTTCGAGACTACTCTTGAAAAAGTTCGTCCTATGGTCGAAGTTAAAGCACGCCGTGTTGGTGGTGCTACATACCAAGTTCCTATGGAAGTACGCCCATCCCGTCGTACTGCTCTAGCGATGCGTTGGTTAGTAGACGCTGCTGCTAAGCGTTCTGAAAAAACTATGGCTCTACGTCTTGCTGGTGAGTTGCTTGATGCAGCTGAAGGTAAAGGCGCTGCAGTTAAGAAACGTGATGATGTGCATCGTATGGCTGAAGCCAACAAAGCATTCTCTCACTACCGTTTCTAAGCTAATAAAACAGGCCTTAGTCAGGAATGTGGCAAATACGTCATTGTTTTGTCATCCAAGCGCTTTAAGCTGCAATGCAGCTTAAAGCGTCCTGTTTTAAACAACAAAATTTAGGAATGCTAGAAATCATGGCACGTCAAACCCCAATTTCTCGTTACCGTAACATTGGTATTTCAGCGCATATTGATGCTGGTAAAACAACGACTTCTGAACGTATTTTGTTCTACACAGGTGAGAGCCACAAGTTAGGTGAAACTCACGAAGGTTCAGCTACAACGGACTGGATGGAACAAGAACAAGAACGTGGTATTACCATTACTTCAGCAGCAGTAACATGCTTCTGGACAGGTATGGCTAACCAGTTCGAACAACACCGTATTAACGTAATTGACACACCGGGACACGTTGACTTCACAATCGAAGTTGAGCGTTCTATGCGTGTTCTTGACGGTGCGTGCATGGTTTACTGTGCTGTTGGTGGTGTACAGCCGCAGTCTGAAACAGTATGGCGTCAAGCAAATAAATATAAAGTACCTCGTATTGCGTTCGTTAACAAAATGGACCGTACAGGCGCTAACTTCTTCCGCGCTGTTGAACAAGTTAAGACACGTCTTGGCGGTAATCCAGTGCCAATCGTTGTGCCAATCGGTGCAGAAGAAAACTTCCAAGGTGTTGTTGACCTAATCGAAATGAAAGCGATTATCTGGGACGAAGCGTCTCAAGGTATGAAGTTCGAATATGGCGAAATTCCTGCTGATTTAGTTGATACTGCTAACGAATGGCGTACTAACATGATCGAAGCTGCTGCAGAAGCATCAGAAGAGCTCATGGACAAGTACCTTGAAGAAGGCGAGTTAACTAAAGAAGAAATCGTGTTCGGTATTCGTGCACGTACATTGTTGAATGAAATTCAACCAATGCTTTGTGGTTCTGCGTTCAAAAACAAAGGTGTTCAACGTATGTTGGATGCTGTAATTGAATTCTTACCAGCGCCAACTGACGTTGAAGCAATCAAGGGTATCTTAGACGACAAAGATGAATCTGAAGGTTCACGTGAAGCGTCTGATGAAGCACCGTTTGCTGCGTTAGCATTCAAAATCATGAACGATAAGTTCGTTGGTAACTTAACATTCGTACGTGTTTATTCTGGTGTTCTTAAAGCGGGTAGCCCGTGTTATAACCCAGTTAAAATGAAGCGTGAACGTGTTGGCCGTATCGTACAGATGCACGCAAACGACCGTAAAGATATCGAAGAAATTCGTGCGGGCGACATCGCGGCATGTGTAGGTCTTAAAGACACGACTACTGGTGATACATTATGTGATGAAAACCACGTAATTACACTAGAGCGTATGGAATTCCCAGAGCCAGTAATTGCACTTGCAGTTGAACCTAAAACTAAAGCTGACCAAGAAAAAATGTCAGTTGCTTTAGGTCGTTTGGCAAAAGAAGATCCATCATTCCGCGTACGTACTGATGAAGAATCAGGTCAAACGATTATTGCTGGTATGGGTGAACTTCACCTTGACATCATCGTTGACCGTATGAAGCGTGAATTCGGTGTTGAAGCGAACATTGGTAAACCAATGGTATCTTACCGCGAAACGATCAAAAAATCGGTTGAGCAAGAAGGTAAATTCGTACGTCAAACTGGTGGTAAAGGTAAATTCGGTCACGTATACGTACGTTTAGAGCCAATGGATCCTGAATCAGAAAAAGACTACCAATTCGTTGAAGAAGTTGTTGGCGGTGTAGTACCAAAAGAATTCTTTGGTGCGGTTGACAAAGGTATTCAAGAACGTATGAAGAATGGTGTATTGGCTGGTTACCCTGTTGTGGGTATCAAAGCGACACTATTTGATGGTTCTTACCATGATGTCGACTCTGACGAATTGTCGTTCAAAATGGCGGGTTCTTATGCCTTCCGTGATGGTTTCATGAAAGCTGATCCTATCTTGCTTGAACCTATCATGAAAGTTGAAGTAGAAACCCCTGAAGATTACATGGGCGATATCATGGGTGACTTAAACCGTCGTCGTGGTATGGTTCAAGGTATGGACGATCTTCCTGGTGGTAC